>CAIKVF010000001.1 GCA_903830745.1 uncultured Actinomycetes bacterium
CTTCGAGTGATTTTGTTGGTCTGCTTGTAGACCTTGCGACGAACGGTGCGTTTTGCGAACGCTTCTGGGCCCTGAACGGCTGCTTCAATGTTGCCGAGGATTCGCGCGTCACGGTAGAGCTGTGAGCGAAGACTTCTTTTACGAGCCATAGTAAATCCTTACTTTTAGTGGGACGCCTACATGGCCATCATAAGCCTCTAAGGTTGTTCAAACACAAGGAGACACCCCCATGAGCAATCGTCAAGTAACACTCGCAGAACGTCCAACCGGAATGATTACGGCGTCAACAACAAAGTTGATTGAGGCGCAAATGCCTGTCTGCAAAGACGGCGAAGCGCTTATCAAAGTGGCGATGCTCTCTATTGACCCAACAATTCGTACGTGGATGAACGATGCTCCTGGGTATCTGCCACCGATAGAAATCGGAGCTGTCATCCGCTCAAGTGGCACTGGTGTTGTAATTGAGTCAAAGACCCCCCGATACAACGTTGGCGACATAGTTTTTGGTTCAACCAACTGGCAGGAATATGTCATTGCTGACGAAGAAAACAAGTTTCAAGTTATCCCAGCGGGAATGGGCATTGACCTTGCGACAACAATGAACGTTCTTGGAGTGACTGGTCTAACTGCTTACTTCGGACTTTTAGAAGTTGGAGAGTTCAAAGAAGGCGACGTGGTCGTTGTTTCTGGAGCCGCTGGAGCAACTGGATCTGTTGTTGGACAAATTGCTAAAGCTCGTGGAGCTAGCAAAGTAGTTGGTATTGCAGGCGGCCCTGAAAAGTGTGCCGAGGTTGTAGAAAAGTATGGCTTTGACGTTTGTCTCGACTACCGCGAGCCAGGTCTTCGTAAGAAACTCCACGAAGTTTGCCCTAAGGGAATCGACCTCTTCTTTGACAACGTTGGAGGAATCATTCTTGATGATGCACTCGCAAACATTGCAATGCACGGACGCTACGTAATCTGTGGTGCAATCTCTCAGTACAACGCTATGGAGAAGCCACAAGGTCTCCTAAACCACACGATGCTTATTATGCGCCGCGGATCAATGAAGGGATTCATTATCCTTGACTTCCTTCCTCGTTCTGGCGAGGCACAGCTTGCACTTGCTGGCATGGTGCTTGACGGATCGCTTTCGCACCAAGAGCACCTAGTTCATGGACTAGAGAATGCACCTGATGCACTAAACCTTTTGTTCAGTGGTGGTAATCACGGAAAGACTTTGGTTGTCGTTGACGAAACCATCAAACTCGCATAAAGAACAAACTGCTCGCCGCGCCAAGCGTGTCACAAGTGTTCTATTTTTAGTCGCGCTGTTTGCGGGATTTGCCCAGTTTGGTGCCGTAACGTCACTAAATGATGTTGCTAAGCATTTTGGCAACGTAACTTCAAGCGCTTCGCTCAAAAGCGCTGTAGGGCTATCAGGATCTGTTCTCGGCCTGGGCCTTGGATTGCTGCGTATTGCATCACTTGCGTCACTGCCACTGGCATCACTCGCTGACCGGTTTGGTCGCAAAAAAGTTCTTCGAAGCACTATGACGTTTGGTCTTGTTGCTACATCACTCGCGTCACTTAGCCCCAGCTACTGGTTCTTTGTCCTCTGTTTTGCTTTTGCTCGCCCACTCTTATCTGCAGCATCGACCATTGTTCAGGTAATAACCGTTGAGCTGTCCACGACAAAAAGTCGCATCAATCACATTGTGATTGTGGCCGCTGGTTCTGGAATCGGAGCTGGCCTTTCAGCAATTTTGCACGGAATTATTAGAGGACCAAATTCATTTAGGTGGCTTTTCGCACTGGGAATCTTGCCGATATTTGCACTCGTTCCATTTTTAAAGGTTGTTCCAGAATCACACGAACGAGACAAGAGTCACCCAACTGCACGCTTGGGCGCAGTAACGAAGTCTCTTCGACCTCGTCTCTTCATTGTCGCCTCGATTGCGTTTGTCGTAGGTGTGATTTCAGGTCCTGCAAATGGATTCGCGTTTGTGTATGGAGAAGGAATTCTTAAATTTACGCCAAGTCATGTTGCAATTGTTGTTACGTTAAGTGCGATCACGGGATTTGGCGGACTAATGCTAAGTCGTGTCTTCGCCAAAAAGTATGGAAGGCGAGTCACTGTTGCGGTTGGAGTTATTGCAACGGCATTGACTTCGACACTTGCGTATAGCGGCGGAAGAACAAATTTTGTAATTGGTTACTTGCTTGGTGTCTGTGCAGCCGGACTCATGTCGCCAGCGCTAACAGCCATGGCAACTGAGTTGTTCACACACAGTTTTCGCGCAACTGCGGCTGGGTGGATTTTGGTGGCTGGTGTGATTGGAGCTGTTGTTGGCCTTGCAGTATTTGGATGGATTGGTGACGACATCCACACAACAGCTGCACTTTCGCTTCGACTCCCTGCGATACTGACGTTTATTCCCTTGCTACCGGTTTTATTCTTGCTTCGAAAATTACCGGAGAGTTCTGAAATGGAACTTATCTAAGTTCAACGTCTGCAACAAGCGCACGATGGTCACTGCCACCATCACTAGCGCCACCACCAAGTTTTTTCCATGGACCACGTCCGAGAATGTGATCAATTTGCGAATGCGGAGTTCGAGCTGGGTACGTTCGTGCACGAATGAGTGTCTTCCAGCCTGGAAGAAGTAATCGAAGAAGCGGTCGCCAACAATTGAAGTCTCCGGCGATTATGAGCGGCAACGAGGGATCCAGAAGTTTGACGATCGCACTAATTCTTCGGTACTGCAGGTATGAGCCGTGGCTGAGGTGTGCGCCATGAACGGCGACAACATAAAAACTCTTCTCGCCGTCACGAAGCTTGGCAATAATAAGTGCACGATTCACTTTTTCTCGTGGCAATCGACCTAACGATTCGACATTTATTTCTTCGATCTCGAATTTCGTGAGTAGACCTAGGCCCCATGATCCCGGTTCTAGGGTCGCGTTTAAACGATTCTTTATCTGAATCTTCTTCAGGTCTCGCACTTCTCGGTAGTAGAGACCTCGCTCAGCACTGAAGTGAGCAAACAGCGGCTGCCATGACTTCTTCCCGGTTCCAGTGCTAACCCGCTCAGCTCTCGTAAGGGGAGCGAAAGCGCCCTTCATTGAGAGATCTTTTTCAAAGTCCGTAAAGAAGTCAGGTCCATTGTCCCCACGCCACATTTCGGGGCAGATGAGGATGTCTGGACGCAGGGAGACGGCATGTTCGTAAGCCGAAGTGGCTCGGCCCCAGCCATCGACGCCTGCGTGAAGGTTAAATGTTGCTACACGCACCCCAAAACCCTACGCTCTATGCGCTCCATGTGAAAGGCTCTTGGTGTGGAATCCGTCAACGTCACCTTTGGCCACCGCCTCTGGTGGGTCGACGCCTTTACGGGCGATGGAGCTCGTGGGAACCCGGCTGTGGTTGTCTTGCTCGAAAGACCAGTGCCAGACGCAGAGCTACAACAAATTGCCTTCGAACTCGGTGTCTCTGAAACGGCATTTCTTAGAAGGTCTGGTGACCTGTGGTCGCTTCGTTGGTTCACGCCAACAGTGGAAGTAGATCTCTGTGGCCACGCGACACTCGCGACGCTGCACGTGTTACTCAATGAACTCGGCGTTCCTGGAGGAGAGTTTTATTTCCAAACTCGCTCCGGAGTTCTTTCTGGTCGCAGGCTACGCGAAGGTCTACTCGGCATTGACCTTCCTCGCACGTACATTGAGCCAGTTGATCCCAAAGTGCTTGGTGATGCACTCGGCCCAGTGAGCGAAGCCTTTCAAGCTGGTGCATCGAGTCTCGTTGCAATTGTGCAGGACTATGAGACGCTCTGCAGTCTCGATGTTGATCCAATGAGCCTGTTTGTTATTCCGGCGTCGCTGATCATTGCTGCCTGCGTTGGCGGACCTGACGCTGACGTTTCAGTTCGTGTCTTTGCTCCACGACTCGGACTCGCAGAAGATCCAGTTACCGGAAGTGCAATGTGTGCAATTGCTCCATGGTGGGTTGACAAAACTGGCTCACCAACGCTCACAGTTCGTCAAGCTTCTGCTCGAGGCGGACTCATGTACTCGCGTCTATTTGAAAAGAATGTTGAAGTAGCGGGAATGACCCGAACATTCTTCGGCGGTGAGTTACGTCAATGAGCGATAAGACGCTAGGACCGGGAGAACATACCCGAGTTGTCCGTTTGCCCAAGAAAGCGAATTACGAC
>CAIKVF010000002.1 GCA_903830745.1 uncultured Actinomycetes bacterium
CGCCATGACAAAGCGACCTGGGAACTCACTAAAGAGCTCACCGTGCGAAGTGAGTTCATCTGCGCTTAGACCTACGCCAGTCGTTGCAACAATTTCTGCGAGTGCTGCACTTAGCCCACCGCTACCAACGTCGTGCACCGCAGTGACGTCACTTTGTTCACCCTTGCAAATCCAAGCAATCTCACCAGCCACGAACTTGATGGTTGTGTTAAAAGAAGTTACGTCTAGAGAAGGAACAGTGCCTCCACGTCGTGCGCGTCGTGTGGCCCATCGTGAACCACCGAGTGGGAACGCAGGGCCGTCATGTGCTTCACGCTTTCCAACGAGCACCACGCTGTCACCAGACTTCCAGTTCCATCCTGGTGGTGGAGAGCTGAGTGAGTCAACAACGCCAAGCAGTCCAACAACTGGAGTTGGGTCAATGTCGTTGCCGCCACTCTCGTTGTAGAGAGAGACATTGCCACCAACGACTGGGATCCCCATTGCGTTGCAGGCTTCAGCCATGCCATCAACGGACTCAGAAAGTTGCCACATCACTTCTGGGTGTTCAGGGTTGCCGAAGTTGAGACAGTTAACTAATGCCTTCGCAGTAGCGCCAACACAGGCGAGGTTTGAAACACTTTCAGCAACAGTGAGCAGTGTTCCCTTACGAGGATCAAGTGCACACCAGCGAGGGTTTGAATCAGTTGAAAGTGCAATGCCTCGGTTTGACGCAGGAAGACCGGGGCCAGCAAGACGAAGTAGTGCTGCATCTCTTCCTGGTCCAACAACAGTATTTAAGAAGAGCTGTGAGTCGTACTGACGATACACCCATGCTGGATCAATAAGAAGATCGAGTAAGTCTTCGTTTGGTGAACCAACTGGTTCGTCAAGTGTCGGGTCATCTTTTTGAATCGCGTCAAGGTTTGCTGGACGCTGCATGGGACGATTGTAGAGAGGGGCTTGATCCGCGAGTGACTTCGCAGGAACTTCACCGAGCACTTCGCCGTCAAAGCCGTCTCGAATGCGAAGCATGCCTACAAGGTTTCCGTCCTTGTCTTTTGACGGTTCAACAACGTGAGCCACAACATTGGCCCTAACTTCCCATTTCTTGCAGAGTGCCTCAACCGCTGGCCAGTCTTCAGGAGTCACAATTGCGAGCATGCGCTCTTGACTTTCTGAAGTCATGATTTCCCATGACACCATTCCCGCTTCGCGCTGAGGAACTGCGTTGATGTTGACATCGAGTCCAACACCACCCTTCGCAGCGGTTTCACTAGTGGCGCAAACGAGTCCAGCACCACCGAGGTCTTGAATACCAACAACGAGTTTTTGATCAAGTAGTTCTAGACAAGCTTCGATGAGTCGCTTTTCTTCGTAGGGGTCACCAACTTGAACACTTGGGCGCTTCGCGTCATCAAGTGACGCAGCACCGTCATCGCCTTGGAATCCAGCAGACGCGAGAACAGATACGCCACCAATGCCGTCACGACCAGTTGAAGATCCAAGCAGTACTGCGTAGTTGCCAACTCCAGATGCAATGCCAAGTACGAGTCGGTCCTTTGGTAGTGCTCCAACACAGAGAACATTCACGAGCGGGTTTGATGCGTAGCAATCATCAAAGGTGAGCTCTCCGCCAATGTTTGGAACACCTACTGAGTTGCCGTACCCAGAGACTCCAGAAACAACACCTTCAACTAACCAGCGCTGGCGAGCATCGGTGAGTTCACCAAAAAAGAGTGGGTCCATGACTGCGAGTGGTCGTGCGCCCATTGAAAATACGTCACGCAAAATTCCACCCACGCCAGTTGCCGCACCCTGGTACGGCTCGATTGCAGATGGGTGGTTGTGGCTTTCAATTCGAATAGCAACCCCAATACCGTCTCCGGCGTCAATTACTCCAGCGCCTTCACCAGGTCCAACAAGCACATGGTCTCCCTTCGAAGGAAGTCGCTTCAAGTGAATACGTGATGACTTGTACGAGCAGTGTTCACTCCACATAACGCCATAGAGAGCTAGTTCGAGGTGATTTGGTTCGCGTCCGAGGACAGACTTGATGTCATCAAACTCAGAGTCGGTGAGTCCTAGGGCTCGGTGCAAGGACTCAGGTGCGCTACTCACGCCTCCAAACTACTCGTCATTAGATGCGACATGACAATTATTTTCGATAACAACTTGATAAATAGTGAAGAAATTAATTCTTTGGAAATAAGTCTTTATGTCATTCAATTGAATAACAAAAAATAACTTCAACATGATTGAATTCAATTTGAAGTGATTTATTGCGCATATGTAGACGATTTAAGTCTTTAACATCCTCTGTCTCGACAGTTGTGTTGTTGGAAAAGTAAGTGTCTTATTACAAAAGGATCCCCCCCATGCCTACCCCGAAGAAATCAGCGACGAAGCGGATAATGACCAATGAACACAAAGAGAAGCTGGCGGTTGGAAGAAATGAATCACGAGTAATTAATAGGTACTTAGAAGCAATAGTCGCTGGCAAGGGTAAGCGCGGACGCAAGCGCACCCCCGAATCAATAAGCATGCAGATTGTCAGACTTGACAAAGAAATTGTTAACGCCGGTGCCGTACAGCGTTTGGAACTCACACAGAAGCGCTTTGACCTCGTTGCTGAAAGAGAACGACTCAATGCTCGAGTTGACCTTGCATCAGTTGAAAAGGACTTCGTCAAGATTGCTAAGTCCTACGCTAAGCGCAACGGAATTAGCTACGCCGCGTTTCGTGAAATGGGCGTAAGCGCAGATGTCCTTAAGGCCGCGGGCATTAGCCGCGCAAAGAACTAGCGGACGCTAAGAGTTTTACTTACAAAGCTCGACAGCAGTACTTGACCGTCAGCGCTTCCAAGTAGCAGTGACATCGCACGCTCAGGGTGTGGCATGAGGCCAACAACATTGCCCGCAAGATTCGAAACTCCTGCGATGTCATCACGCGAACCATTCGGGTTCTCTTTATAGCGAAGAACTATTTGATCATTTGCCACGAGTTCTTCGTACGTCTTGTCATCACAGGTGTAAGAGCCTGAGAAGTGATTAATAGGAATACTGAGCTCTTGGCCCTTGGTTGCCATCAGCGTCAAGACAGACCTAGTTGATTCAACAATCAGTGTTGTTGGGTGACACAGAAATGTGAGGCCACGATTCTTTTGTAGTGCCCCAGGCAGCAGCCCCGCTTCAGTTAACACCTGAAATCCATTGCAAATTCCAAGCACCGCTCCACCAGCATTGGCAAAGTTTGCAACCGCATTCATCACTGGAGAAAAACGAGCAAGTGCTCCTGGGCGCAGATAGTCGCCGTGAGCGAAACCGCCGGGAAGAATGATGCCATCAAAGCCATCAACGTTGTCTTGTCCGTGCCAAACAAATTCTGCAGTGGCGCCGAGTTGTGTAACCGCAGAAGCAGCGTCGTATTCGCAGTTTGATCCTGGGAAAACAACAACGCCAATGCGCGACATAGTTATCCCTCTGCGCTTAGACGCGCGCGTGAATCTTCAATGACTGGGTTTGAGAGGAGTCGTTGCGCAAGAGCAGTCGCTTTTTCCAATGCGCCTGCTTCATTATCTGCTTCAACATTGAGTCGAAACGACTTACCGGCGCGAACATCACTCACACCTGTAAAGCCGAGCGCGGGCAGCGCTCGTTCAATGGTTGCGCCTTCTGGATCGGAGATACCTTGGCGAAGAGTGACGTCGACGATGATTGCGTATTTCATTGCTACGCACCGTACCAGTCGCGGAGCAATCTTCCGGTCACTTTTTCGTACGCCGCAACATAACGCTTCGAAGTGATGTCCAAAATGCTGGCCGGGATGGTCGGTGGCGGTGGGGTTTTGTCCCAAGGCTGTTCGCTGAGCCAGTCCCTAAATGGTTGCTTATCGAAAGAAGGTGGAGTTTCTCCAGAGCGGACTTCATCACTGGGCCAAATTCGAGACGAGTCGGGCGTGAGAACTTCATCACAAACAACGAGCTCCCCGTCAACAAACCCGAGTTCGAATTTCGTGTCCGCCAAAGTAAGACCCGAAGCTTGGAGCTTGGCACTGGCCTTTGCAAAGAGGTCCAGGCACATTGTCTGCGCCTTATTCAGTAACTCTGCACCAACAATGGAAGCAGCGGTCTCTAAGTCAATGTTGATGTCATGTCCCGATTCAGCCTTGGTCGAAGGCGTAAACATCGGCGTTGGAAATGCGTCAGTAAGGGCCATTGCCTTTGGGGCGGCCATGTTGTGAACCGTTCCTGAGTTGACGTATTCGTCGTACGCCTGTCCAGCGAGCCTGCCGCGAACAATGCATTCGAGAGGGAGCATCTCAGCCTTACGTACAAGCATTGTGCGACCATGCCACTCAGTTTTAGAACTGAATCCCGGGACCATAGATTCAATGACATCAGGATCACACGAAATAAGTGCCATGGGCACTGAACCCGAAAATTCGCGCAACCAGAAGTTCGTAAGGCCAGTAAGAACTCGACCCTTGTTTTCGATTGTCTCGTTCATAACAACATCAAACGCACTCAGTCGATCAGACGCAACCATTAGTAGGTGCTGCGCATCAACTTCATAAAGATCTCGGACTTTGCCCGAATAGATGTGCTGAAGTGCTACTTCGCTCACTTGGCCCACGTAAGTGCATCAACGAACCGTGCGCGGTGTGCCAGCAAGCGTTGCGCATCAAATGCGTTTGCAATCACTTCCTTAGACAACTTCACTGCGGGGTCCGCTTCAATAATGTCTCGGAAATTAGTTCGCGTTTCGCCAGCCTTGCTCGCTGCAGCTTGAACAATGCGGTACGCATCATCTCGTGACATACCTGAGTCAACGAGTGCGAGCAACACTGACTGCGAGAATACGAGACCGAGTGAATTCACATTCAAGTTTTCAAGCGCACGTTCTGGATTGAGTACAAGGCCACTTGCGAGCCCTGTTGCTTTACGCAACATGTACACAGTGAGCTGCAATGCGTCAGGCATAACAATGCGCTCAACACTTGAGTGAGAAATGTCTCTTTCGTGCCACAGAGCAACGTCTTCAAGTCCTGCCTGCAGGTAGCCACGAAGCACTCGGGCAAGCCCGCAGAGGCGCTCTGACAGCACAGGATTGCGCTTGTGCGGCATAGCTGAAGATCCCTTTTGCCCCTTACCAAACGGCTCAGATGCTTCTCCAACTTCAGTGCGCGCCAGGTGGCGAACTTCTAGGGCGAACTGCTCCATTGAAGTTCCAAGTGCAGCACAGGCGTAGAGAACTTCTGCGTGTCGGTCTCTCGCAATAACTTGTGTCGCAGGCACTGGGGTTAGACCGAGCTTTTCGCAAACGTACGCTTCAACTTTTGGATCAATGTTCGAATACGTTCCAACCGCTCCAGAAAGTTTTCCAACGGCAATTGCAGTGCGTGCATTCTTTGCTCGCTCAATGTCACGTTGTACTTGCAATGCAAAAAGAGCAAACTTCGCGCCATAGGTTGTTGGCTCAGCGTGCATGCCGTGAGTACGACCGGTGATTGGCATGTCCACAGATTCTTTGGCACGAGCAGTGAGCGCATCACGCAGCGCTGTTGCTTCAGTAATAACAATGTCCATTGCACGAGTAATCGTGTGACAGAGCGCAGTATCAACAACATCAGACGACGTAAGGCCGTAGTGAATCCACGCGCCTTCTGGCATTCCAATTTTTGCCTGAACGAGATCAACAAAAGCTGCGGTGTCGTGATTGGTAATGAGTTCGCGCTCGTCGACTTCCTTGACAAATGCAGCGTCGATTACTGGACGACGTGAGCGCAACTTGGCGACTTCATCTTTTGGAAGCACGCCCTCTGCAGCGAGTCCCTCTGCTGCGAGCAGTTCAACCTCGAGCATTGTGTCAAAACGGTTCTCGTCACTAAACAGTGCCGCAACATCCTTGGGTGAATACCTCGGAATCATTTGTCTCCTTTAGACCACGGCAAGGGCAATGTCACTTCGCATGACTTTCCCCTTAAAGGTTATGAGCGATGCGGCCTCGTACGCACGACTTCGTGCTTCTTTCATTGAAAGCCCTACACCGGTTACTGCAAACACTCTTCCGCCAGCGGTAATAAATGCCCCTGACTCGTTTTTCGTGGTTCCGGCGTGAAATACCGTCACCCCTTCAATTGCAGATGCGAGCTGCCCATTGTCACCAAGACCACTAATAAGGTCACCTTTTCGAGGGTTCTGCGGGTAACCCTCGGCGGCAAGCACAACCGTCACGGCGTTGCCTGAAGACTTTTCTGTGACACCAGCGAGTTCACCGTCACCAGTTTTTTTTAGAAGATCAAAAATACGGTCTCCGTACAGCGGGACAAGAACTTCAGTTTCAGGGTCACCGAATCGAACGTTGTACTCGAGCAACTTCGGACCTTTAGATGTGAGCATCACTCCGGCGTACAGCACGCCTCGAAAGTCAATCCCACGTTTCTTAAGTTCTACAACAGTCGGAGCAATGATTGTTTTCATTACAACGGCGACGAGGTCGTCACTCATTGCAATCATTGGCGCATACGCACCCATGCCACCGGTGTTCGCTCCTTGGTTGTTGTCGCCAACACGTTTGAAGTCTTGGGCTGGGACAAGTGGTACAACGTTCGTGCCGTCACATAAAACAATTAGCGAGCACTCTTCTCCATCGAGCCCCTCTTC
>CAIKVF010000003.1 GCA_903830745.1 uncultured Actinomycetes bacterium
GGCCTGTTCGAAGAAGATTCGAGAAATGATTCAAGCCCAGCGCACGAAGTTCGTTGAAGGCGCCGAACGCGAAGGCTACGGCGCTGCACTTGGAGAATCAATCTTCAACAAAATTGAACCATTCGCTGACTACGCCTTCAATAAATCGCACGCGTACGGCTACGCACTCATTGCGTATCAAAACTCATGGCTGAAAGCTAACTATCCAGTTGAGTACATGGCCGCGCTACTCACATCATTCTGTGATGACAAAGACAAGGCTGCTGAGTATTTGAACGAAGCTCGTCAAATGGGCATCACCGTTGGTGTTCCAGACGTGAATCAGTCATTCGCCGAATACGCGCCGAGCCTCACATCTGAAAACACAATCTTGTTCGGAATGGCTGCTGTACGAAATGTTGGTGACGCGCTCGTAGACAAAATTGTTAAAGAGCGTGAAGCCCATGGAGAGTTCACATCGGTCTACGACTTCTGTCGACGCGTGGACCCAGCGGTTCTAAATCGCCGGTCAATGGAATCGCTCATCAAGGCGGGGGCGTTTGACGCACTCGAAGTCCGTCGTCTTTCGTTCTTCTCTAAGTTCGAAGAAATTGTTGAAGTGACGCTCAGCCGTCGCAAAGACCTTGCACTCGGAATCTCTACATTGTTCGCAGCTCTCGAAGAAGGGGGCACCGACGACTGGGAGGGAACAGAAATTGCTCTCAGCGATGTTGAGTGGGACAAGAACGTAAAGCTTGATTTTGAGCGAGAAATGCTTGGAACGTACATTTCTGATCACCCTCTCTTTGAAATTGAATCGAGACTTCTTACAAAAACCAGCGGCACATTGCTCTCAATTCGAGAAAATGGTGAAGAACTCATTAGGGCCGGAAGGTACGTGACGGTTGGTGGCATCCTTTCTGAAGTCAAAGTGCTTCCAACAAAATCTGGTCAACAGTATGCGCGCGTGACGATTGAAGACTTAACGGGTTCAATGGAAATTAACTTCTCTACAAAGAAATTTGAAGAGTGCGGTGGGTACCTAGTCAAAGATGCCATTGTTCTTATTGAAGGTCGACTTGATGAGCGCGATGAAGAAATTCGTTTCAGCGCCATGAAGGTTTCGACAATGAAATTTGATAATGGGGTAGGTGAGTTGCGACTCTCGTTTAAGCCTGACGATCTAAACCCAGCTCGTATTGCAACGCTTCGTGAAATCCTTTCTCGCCACCCTGGCCCTTCTTCGGTAATTGTGGAAACCGGTGAGGCTGGAAAGGCGTACAAACTAGGTCCAGAGTTCCAGGTGGACATTGCCAACGTCGTGGGAGATTTAAGGTCCGAATTCGGGCTAAACGTCATAAAGGCATAGGCCAAATATGGGGGGTCTGGAACAGTCGTAGAATGTTCCCTATGTCAATGACCGTAACTACGAAGGACACCACCGCCCTCTCCGATGCAGAACTTGCTGAGATGGCCGATCTATGCGTAGATCGTGAACCGAATTTCGACATTGGATACCTATCCAAGGAAAAGGAAAACTGGGTCCTCGTTACACAGTGTCGTGAAGGTAACAAACTTCGTGGCTATTCCTTCTGCACTCTTGAGCGCATTGGTGGAACGCCATCACTTCTTATTGGACTTCTTCTCGTTGACCGCAACGCCAAGGCAGACCAGACACTAAAAACAATTCTGCACGACCAGTTCCGTCGCGCACTGCTCGCATTCCCAGATGAAGATGTTCTTCTTGGCTCACGCCTCACTTCTGCTGATGGCTTTCGTGCATTCGCGGGACTCGAAGACGTTGTGCCTCGCCTTGGCTACAAGCCAACTGGTGAAGACCGTGCCTGGGGACGTCGTCTCGCTAAGCGCTTCGGTTCAGAGAAGTCAATTGATGACAAGACATTTGTTATGACAGTGACACCAGGACCAGTTGGTGGACTTGACTACACAACTTCAAAGGGACCAATCCCTGAGGGAGCTGAAACTTTCTTCAAGGGTGTTAAGTCTGCGAAGGGTCAGCGTGTGGTTGTATTCGGCTGGGCAATGGCCGAAGCACTTTCTTCAGGCAAGCTTCCTAAATAAGTAATTAATTGCGCGGTAGTAGGCCGGTGCAACTTTTGTAACAGTGACCTTCTACGGGAGCTGACAACGTCGTAAGCACGTACGTAGGTTTGAATCCAAGCGCGGTGGCGAGAGCTTTTCCAGCGAGTGATGTTTCTCTCGTGGTTTCCATTGTTCTAATTGCGTGCGCATCTTCGCAAAGTAGCCACACGTCATCTCCGGCCCATCCGAACCTGACCCACGTTGATCCGTCATCGCTACGGCGAAGTAACTGCGGCCCACGGTCTGCTGCAATTAATGCCACGCTTGGTCGTTCTCCACGAAATTCCCAGTACGGAGCAGACGGTCCACGGAAACCAAACAGTGGACCATCAGCAGGGCTTGCAAGTTTGTCGAGCCACTTCTTGACGCGACGTCCTTTGTAGGAACCAAGTCGACGGGGAAGTTCACTCAGCGTTACCGACTCAGGTTGAGCCAAGTCATTTCGTTCAATGTCATCACCGAGTTCACCTTCAACAACGTCAAACATTGCAAGGTCGGTCTCGTAACCCTTCGGCCATGGAATTCGCCAGCGCATAATTGTCTGTGAGGCGAGGTCTACAACAGTTGTTGTTTCGTTTGTTGAACCGAGAACTAAACCAAAGACCTTGTCGCCAGGTGACAGATTGACTTCATCACGAAATGGGGTTTTCTCTACAAGGTTTTTGATGGCCTTCGATGCTGGGTCTCGGTTTAAAAGCTTCATAGCGCGCCAGCTTCAAGAAGTTGTTTATCGAGTTCATCAATCGTGCTCACCGGGAGCTGGCAAACACCAGCTCGACAGACATACGCCATTGCCTCACTTCGACCACCGAGTAGTGGTGACGAGCCGTTTCCGGTTATGAGGACGCTTCGAACCATGGGTAATGATCGTACGTGCTTAGAGAGCTCATTTGGTGCCCCGGGAATAACTATCTCCACACCGCTTAGCGCGTAACCAGCGGCGTTTACTAAATCAGGCACTGAGCCAGGGTGAGTAGCTACAAGTGAGCTCGCTAGTTGAACGAGTTGCTGGCTAATGCTGAGCAAGTTGTTATCTCCAAGACAAAGCGCGAGTCGAGCTAGTGCCCGACAAGCAACGGCATGGCTTGATGGCGTTGCTCCATCAAAGATTTCTTTTGGCCGAGAGGGGAGGTCTTGCACGTGATTGCTCTGGGTAAAGAAGCCCTGGCCAACATTTGGAGTTTTAGCACTAGGCACCTCGCCGTCCCAGTGGCGCGCCACTAGATACGTAGCGAGTTCGCTGGCGAGTGTGGTCCACGTGTCATCGCCAGTGCATTCGAACGCGTCAATGTAGGCATCAAGCAACCACGCAAGATCGCTCGCCGTGGCGTGGGCCTGCAAATTTTCTGTTCGCCACCACGTCTGGTTCGAGAAATGCGAAGTACGAAGTGAGTTAAGAAGAGCAACGCCTTCTGCAATGAGTGTTTCGTCGTCACTTCTAAGACACGCCGATGCGAACATGGCGTTCCACTCCAAAATGACTTTCTCATCTCTTCCCGGTTGCACTCGCGCAGAGCGAACATGACGCAGCAAGTCAATTGACTTCACGAGTTCTGCTGGCTCGACGAATGGTTCGCCACTAGCGAGGCGGGGAATTGATTTTCCTTCAAAAAGTCCCGGATCGCTAATTCGGAATCGATCAATAATGCGCTTAGTGATTGTTGCGTCACCAAGCGTGCTGGCAACTTCATTCGGTGTCCATGTGACGTGTGAGCCTTCTTCGCCTCCGGCGTCAGCATCGAGTGATGAAGCGAATCCTTTTTCAATTCTCAAATCACTAAGAACGAAATTGATTGTGTCGAGCGCTACATCACGCCATTCGCTCGTGGAGTCGTGCTTGGCAGCTTGAAAATAGGCTCTGGCGAGCAGTCCTTGGTCGCAGAGCATTTTCTCGAAGTGCGGGACGTGCCACTCTGCATCGACGCTGTAGCGAGCGAACCCGCCGCGTAAGTGGTCGTACATTCCTTCTCTGGACATAGCGTTAAGTGTTGTTGCGACCACGTCTCTGGTTTCTTCGTCTTTGAACTCGAGAAGTGCTTCGACGTACGAAGGACGAGGGAACTTTGGAGCTCCACCAAATCCACCTAGAGGATCAGAATTTTTGACAAGTTCGTCTCGAAGTTTTTGTCGAACAACTTTCAAATCCACTACGGCGTCGTGAACCTTCAGGTGATCAACAAAAGCAATCTCACGCTCTAAGGCTTCAGAGAGTTTGTTGGCTTGTTCTTCAACTACTGCTCGCTGTGAAGCCCAGGCGTCGCTCAGCGCACTCAGCAGTCTCGGAAAACCTACTTGGCCGTTTCGATCAGTTGGTGGGTAGTACGTTCCGGCGAGGAATGGTTTGCCGTCAGGAAGTAAGAACACTGACATTGGCCATCCGCCGTGACCGGAAACCAATTGAGTAGCAGCCATGTAGAAGGCATCAACGTCGGGACGTTCTTCGCGGTCGACTTTTATGGGGATAAATGATTCATTGATTTGTTGTGCGATGGCCTCATCTTCAAATGACTCGTGCGCCATGACGTGGCACCAGTGACACGCGGCGTATCCAATGGAAAGAAAGATGGGCCGGTCGAGCCTCTTCGCCTCGGCGAGTGCTTCGGGGCCCCAGGGCCACCAGTCCACGGGATTTTCTGCGTGTTGGTGCAAGTATGCGCTGGATGCACCCTGAAGTCGATTTGTCACTTCCTCAGCGTAGTGAGTGACCTAATCTTTCAATTATGAGTACAAATCTAAATGGAAAAGTCGCATTAATTACTGGGGCGAGTAGGGGAATTGGCCTAGCCATTGCACACGCACTCCACGACAACGGCGCCAAGGTTGTCATCTCTTCAAGGAAAGAAGAAAACCTCAATGAGGCACTGGCAACCTTCAGCGACCACGAAAACGTAGCGGCAGTTGTTGCACACGTGGGTTCAAGAAGTGATGCGGACCGAGTTGTCAGTGACACGATTGACAAATTTGGATCTCTTGACATCCTTGTAAACAATGCAGCAACAAATCCATACTTTGGTCCACTCGTTGACATCAGTGATTCGCAAATGCAAAAGACAGTTGAAGTGAATCAGATGTCGATTGTCACTCACACTGCTGCTGCGTGGCATCAATGGATGAAGGAACACGGTGGAGTCGTTCTAAACATTGCGTCAATTGGTGGTCTCATGCCCGAGCCAGGAATTGGTTGGTACAACGTTTCAAAGGCTGCGGTCATTCACTTAACAAAGCAGTTCTCATGGGAGCTCGCTCCAGGCGTTCGTGTGAACGCCATTGCCCCAGGACTAGTTCGCACTGAACTCGCACGCGAGCTTTGGGAGAAGAATGAAGAAAAGGTAGTGCGCCACATTCCTCTCAAGCGTCTCGGTGAGCCAGACGACATTGCATCAGTTGCCCTCGCACTCGTTAGCGATACAACATCGTGGGTAACGGGACAAACAATTACTGTCGACGGTGGAACTACAACGCAACCAACTGGTGGCGTTGTTAATGGAGGAAAGTAAGTTCGCTTCGACGAATCTTGCCGTTGGCAGTTCGTGGAATCGCTGCGACGTATCTGATCTCTTTGGGCTTGGCCCATGGACCAATTCGTTCTGCAGCAATGTTTGTTATTGCGTCATCAAGTTTCTGTCCGCTTGAAACAACCAGCGCCACGACTCGCTGACCCCATTCAGGGTCTTCAACTCCAGTTACCGCTACATCAGTAATGCCATCAAGAGTTGAAAGCACTGATTCGAGATCTTCGGGCCAAAGCTTTTCGCCACCGGTATTAATGACAAAACCAATGCGTCCGTGAATGGAAAGTTTTCCATCGTTTATTTCGCCAGCGTCACCGGTAGGGAACCAGTCAGATGTTGCGTCTGGCCCAGTAACGCTTGGTCGTGGAGCATCTCTGTAAGCGCTGAACAAAGTTGGAGTCTTAACAATGACTTCTCCGTCAAGCACTGAGAGTTGTACTTCAGGAAGTGCGAAGCCGTCATAAACAATTCCTGAACCAGTTTCGGTCATGCCCCATGTAGTAACTACATTCGCGGGGACGCCGTCTGGTGGGCGAGCGCCACCAAGAAGAACGGTCTTGTACCCACTGAGATCATGGCGAGCTAATTGTGTTCTGACAACCGCAATGTGAGTTGCACCTTTCGAAGGACCCGACGTTACGTCATTTGCATCTCCCCACACGAGCGATGCGTCACTCAGCATTGCGCGAAGAAGTACTGCGAGCCCTCCAATGTGACTAGCTGGCAGACACGGATACCAAACCGGTGGCTCGACGCTACGTAGTGTCGCCTGTGTTATTCGAGCACTCGCTCGAAGTGAGTCCCACGTGTGCACTGCGGCCTTTGGCGTTCCACTCGAACCCGAGGTGAGCATCACGAGACCAGTTCCATTTTCTACTTCACGACCTCCAGCGATTACTTGAATTCCTTCACTAGTAAGTACCGATGTTGCTCCCAAGAGTGCGAGATCTTCTTCTCGTCTACGTGGCGAAAGTCGTTGATCTAGAACGCAAAATGCTTGTTCTTTGCTCACACAGTCAAGGAGTGCGCGAGCCAGAGCTTTCCCGAGGGGTAGATCAATAGCTAACAAACTTTGCACGCACAAACCTTACGGGTTCTGAGGCTAAGTTATGAACGTCCAAGGGGGATGTGTGGCATCGATTCGACAACAAATACGTATTGCGGCAGATCCTGACACGGTGTGGGACATCATTAAAGTCCCTGAGTCACAACCTGACTGGTTCCCCGGCATCATTAAGGCAACGTATGACCCAGAAACTCGCATTCGTGTCATCACCGTTTCTATGGGCATTGACATGCCAGAAGAAATCCTCACAGTGGATCCGACCCTTCGCAGGTTCGCGTACAAGATCACAGCGCCTCTCTATTCATTTCACTACGGCATCATTGACGTGATTGAAATCGCACCTAATGACACATTGTGCATTTATTCAACAACAGCAGAACCAGAAGTGCTCGCACTACTCATTGGTGCCGGTACCCAGGGTGCGTTGGAGAAAATTAAAGAAATCGCAGAGCAGAAAGTGAAGAAGTAATCATGGGACGCAAAATTCTTTTCATTACAACCGACCAACAGCGCTACGACACAGTTGGCGCAAACGGCGGAAC
>CAIKVF010000004.1 GCA_903830745.1 uncultured Actinomycetes bacterium
AGACGCCACCAAAGTACCTCGCTACGCAGGACCAGCAACATTCGCTCGACTCCCAGAAATTGATGATGTCAGTGACATTGATCTCGCAATAATTGGGATCCCTTTTGACACTGGCGTTAGTTACCGACCAGGTGCGAGGTTCGGTCCACAGCACGTCCGTGAATCTTCTCGACTACTTCGTCCATACAACCCAGCGGTAGGGGTATCTCCATTTGAGAAGTATCAAGTTGCCGATGCAGGCGACATTGCGGTAAATCCATTTGATTTACAAGAAGCAATTTCAGACATCGAGCGAGGCAGTCGTGACGTTCACGAGCGTGCCAAGCGAATAATTTCAATCGGTGGCGACCACACAATTGCATTGCCACTTCTTCGGACTATGGCTGCAAAGCACGGCCCAATCAGTGTTATTCACTTTGATGCACACCTCGATACATGGGATACCTACTTCGGCGCTGAGTACACACATGGCACACCGTTTCGTCGTGCTTCAGAAGAAGGCCTGATAGACCGTGAAGGGTCGATGCACGTAGGCATTAGAGGACCGCTCTACTCATCGAAGGACCTCAGCCAAGATGCTGACCTTGGCTTTGAGATCTTTTCTTCAATTGAGTTCGAGGACATTGGTCTACTTGGGGCAATTGAAAAGATTCATGCTCGAGTTGAGAACCGTCCGGTCTACGTATCAATTGATATTGATGTTCTGGATCCAGCACATGCTCCAGGAACAGGAACTCCAGAGGCGGGTGGTCTCACGAGTAGAGAACTGCTTGCCATTATTCGCTCGTTTAAAACTCTCAACATTGTTGGTGCTGATGTCGTTGAAGTTGCGCCAGCTTATGACCACGCAGAAATAACAGGGATCGCGGCATCTCATGTTATTTTCGAACTGCTTTGTGCAATGTAACCTGCCATGAGCCAAAAGAACCCTGGACCAATACGCCTACTAGCCAAAGCAATCAGTGAGAAGAAGTTAACCTCCACTGCGCTTATTGAAGAAACAATTCGGCGTCTTGATGCAAGTGAGCTCAATGCTGTTTGCGAATTCTCATATGAATCTGCTCTCAAAGATGCAGAACAATTTGATAAAGGGATTTACGCAAGTGGTCCCCTTGGAGGTCTCCCTGTTGGGATAAAAGACCTGGAAGACTGGAAAGGTCACCCGACGAAAAAGGGCTCAGTCGCGCTTGACAATGTGGCACCTGCTAAAGCCAATGGAGTCGTACCGCAGCGCCTCTTTGATGCAGGAGCAATAGGGATTGTGAAGACAACACTCCCGGAATTTGCAATTGAAGGCTTTACGTCAAATCTGCTCACTGGGGCAACGACAAATCCTTGGAATCAGAAGTTCTCAACTGGTGGCTCTAGCGGTGGCTCAGCTGCGCTTGTGGCTTCTGGCGCTGTAGCTATTGGAACTGCGACCGACGGAGGTGGATCTATACGAATCCCTTCGTCACTTTGTGGCCTCGTTGGGATCAAGCCAACGAATGGCTTGGTTGGGCGCTGGCCAGTTCCTGATTGGATTGACTTATCTACTGATGGGCCATTTGCGACTTCAACTGATGACTTAAAACTTCTCCTCGACGTGATTGTTGGCTCAGTTGCGGGAGACCCATCGTCGCCACGTCACTCAATGGTGCGTGAGCTAACTACTCAACAGAACACCTATACAAAATTGATAGTGGCTGAGCGAACTTCACCCCTTGGTCCGTTACCCGCTGGTGTGCTTTCGGCACTTCAAAATGCGGCACAAGCGCTCAGTGGTTTGTTGAAGTTGCCTCTTGAATGGCGTGACGCAAATGATTTCTTCACTGGGGGACTGCCCGACCTCGACTGGTTCACCATTGCTCCTTGTGACCATGTTGCTTCACTTGGCCGGCAGTGGGTGAAAGAGAACATGCAGCTATTTCACAGGTCTTCACAGCAGTTCCTTGGCGTTGGCCTCGATGTAACCGTTGACCAATATCAAGAAGCACGTAGACGGAGACTTGACTATTCGAGACAATTAAGTGAGTTGCTTGGAAACTCTGCGCTACTCATAACGCCAACAGTCGCCAGCGAAGGCTGGCTCGCTGATGGTCGACTCAATGAACATGCTGAAGTCACTGGACTCCCTCCAGAGGTGTATTCGACCGCTGTACAAAATGTGACAGGTAATCCAGCAATTTCTATCCCCATG
>CAIKVF010000005.1 GCA_903830745.1 uncultured Actinomycetes bacterium
AAAGGTAATTCACGTATCTAACCTAATGGGCTCTCGGGTGTGCGTTCTTGTATTCCTTCTGAAGCGAAGTAATTGAGACCGCTGTGTAGATCTGTGTTGTGGAAATTGATGAATGTCCTAAGAGTTCTTGCACAACTCGAATGTCCGCGCCGTGGCTGAGCATGTGCGTTGCACAACTGTGGCGAAATACGTGTGCGCTAATAGTTGACTGATCAATTCCAGCTGTCAGTGCGCGCTTATGAATTATGAGATCAATCCCCTGGCGCGTAAGTGGTCCACCGCGTGCATTGAGAAACAATCTGGTTGACTGTTTCGAGTTCGAGAACTCTTGTCTCCCGCCCTTTCCTAGGTAATTGCGAAGTGCGGTTTTAAGTGTTTTGCCCTTGGGCACCAGTCGCTGTTTTGAACCCTTACCCGTTACGAGGATCAACTCTTCATCGAAGTCAACGTCTTGGAGAGAGATGCCTACAACCTCGCTAACGCGAGCTCCTGTTCCGTACAGCAACTCAAAGAGAGCACTGTCACGAAGATCTGAAGGTGTCATTGAGGGCACGGAATCGAGCAGCTGAATCATTAAAGATTCTTCGAGCGGCTTAGGAAGAGATCTTCCCCGCTTTGCTCCAACGATTCTCGTTGTGAGATCAACCGGGATACTTCCTTCTTCGGCCATGAACCCAAACCAGCCACGAACTGAGGACATTGCACGCGCAACTGAACTATCAGCATGTCCGTCTTTTCTCAGTCGATTGAAGTACTTCTCAAAGTCAGACTCAGCAATCTTTTTAACTGTGAGCTTCAGGGATTTCATCCACTCAAGGAATGATTCGATGTCGCGCTTGTACGCCTCGATAGTTGCTGTACTTCTACCTTTTTCAATGGTTAACCATTGAAGGTAATCAGTTAATAGTTCTTCACTGGTTGCCAAGGTGAGTTCCAGACAGTACGTGGAACAAAAGAATCACAACGTTGCGTCAACCGAAGCGGGGTCAATGATGTGTGGTTCACGACCTTCACCCCTCGCAGCAGCGGCTTGAAGAAGACCAAAGAACAGTGGGTGTGCACGGTCAGGGCGAGACTTGAACTCTGGATGCGCCTGCGTTCCTACGTAGTACGAGTTTGTAGGAATTTCAGAGAACTCAATAAGTCTTCCGTCAGGTGAAGATCCTGAACACATAAATCCAGAAGCCTCGAACTGCTCACGGTACTTTGAGTTGAATTCGTAGCGGTGACGGTGACGCTCTGAGACCACCGTCGTGCCATAGAGCTGAGCAACAACTGATCCCTCATCAAGCATTGCTGGATATGCACCAAGACGCATGGTGCCACCAAGGTCAGTGACATCCATCTGTTCGTCCATTAACGCAATCACTGGATTGGTTGATGAAAGTGAGAACTCAGTTGAGTGAGCGTCGCTCATACCTAGAACGTGACGAGCAAATTCAATGACCATTACCTGCATACCGAGGCAAATGCCAAGGAATGGGATGTTGTTTTCACGAGCTATCTTCGCCGTGGCAATCATTCCCTCGACACCACGTTCCCCAAATCCTCCGGGAACAATGATTCCGTCGAGTTGGCGAAGTCGTTCGCTGTCGATTTCTGACGGAACACGTTCAGCTTCTAGCCATTCAATCTTTACATTTGCGCCAACTGCGAATCCAGCGTGGCGAACCGATTCAGCAACAGATAGGTAGGCATCAGGCATGGTGACGTATTTACCAACAATGCCAATTCGAAGAGTCTTTGTGGTGTTGTGAACACGATGAACAACATCATTCCAAAGAGTTAGGTCAATTGGGTGTTGCTCAATGTCGATGTTCAGTGTCTTGCACACCATTGTGTCGAGGCCCTCGTCGAGCATCACGAGTGGAATGTCGTAAATACTCGGTGCGTCAACAGCTGAGATAACACCTTCTAAAGGAACGTCACAAAGAAGAGAGATCTTTCGCTTAAGTCCATCTGAGATTGGTTGGTCACTTCGACACACAATGATGTCTGGCTGAATACCGCGTGAGCGAAGTTCAGTGACTGAGTGCTGCGTTGGCTTTGTCTTTTGTTCCCCAGATGGTGCGAGGTATGGCACCAAAGTTAGGTGGACGTAACAGACGTTGTCTTTTCCAGCGTCACGGCGGTACTGGCGAATTGACTCAATAAACGGCACGATTTCAATGTCACCAACGGTTCCACCGATTTCAACGATAACTACGTCAGCCCCAAGTGTTCCAAGGCGGCGAATGCGCTCTTTGATCTCGTCGGTGATGTGAGGAATTACCTGAACGGTCTTACCCAAGTAGTCACCACGACGTTCTTTCGCAATCACGTTTGAGTAAATCGAACCTGTAGTTGTGTTTGACATCTTTGAAAGCGACTCGTCAATGAAACGTTCGTAGTGACCAAGGTCGAGGTCTGTTTCTCCACCGTCATCGGTTACGTACACTTCACCGTGTTCTCCAGGATTCATTGTTCCTGGATCGACATTGAGGTATGGATCGAGTTTGCACATCGTGACTTTTAGTCCACGAGATTTTAAGAGGCGACCTAACGAGGAGGCGGTAAGACCCTTACCTAAGGAGCTCGAAACTCCACCTGTTACAAAGACGAACTTTGTCATTCGTTAATTGCCGTATCCACGGAACTAAATACTAGTCGGCGCGCTGTTAAGAATTATTAGATTAACGACGAGTTTCAAGAAGTTGTAATGCCAGGGCACGAGATTCTTGACTTAGGGAGTCGCCGACCAGCATTCGGGCAATTTCGCTGACGCGATCTTCACCTTCAACCTTTTTAATCTTGGTTGAGGCGGTTCCGTTAATTATAGTTTTTTCAATCACGAAGTGGTGGTCTGCCTTGGCGGCCACAGAAGCCAGGTGAGTTACCGCCAAAACCTGCTGTCGTTGGCCTAATTCGAGCAAGCAGTCCCCGATTTGCTGAGCAACCTGACCGCCCACTCCGGCGTCTACCTCATCAAAGACGGCCACAACATCGTCCTGGGCGGTTTCTAGAGAGATCGCGAGAAGGACTCGACTCAGTTCTCCACCGCTAGCGAGGGATTGTAGAGGGCCCTCAGCGAGTCCTGGATTTGGAGTGAAGAGAATCTGAGCCAGCGATCCATCGTCTCCCCCAACATCAAATCTGAGCGATGCATTTGGAAGTGCCACTCGAGGGAGCTGGGCCCTGACAGCCTCGGTGAGTTTTACCGAGGCGTACTCACGGTCTTTTTTAGCCTTACGAGCGAGTTCAACTTCCTTAGACATAAGTTGTGAAATCTCTGCATCAAGATTTTCAATTCGACCAGATTCCCCAGAACGCCTCTCTAAATCACTGACGAACGTAGCGAGTGCCTCAAGAGCTTCTTCGAGCGAATTGTTGTACTTACGTGCAATGTTCTGTAATACGGCTGCTCTTTCATCAAGTACCCCGAGTCGTTCTTCGTCAAATGCATCAGGGTCAGTAAAGGATGAAAGTTCGTGGACGCTATCTCTCGCCTGCTCCAGAGCACTTCGAAGACCTTCTCTAGCGCTGTCGTAGGTTTCACCCTGTGGAATTTCTCCAATGGCTCTGGCGAGTCTTGTGAGAACCGCCTCTTCATTATCTGAGTCAAGAGCCTGCATTACGCCCATGATCGCAGCCTGGCCGTCTCTAATCTCAGTCAACCTCGTGAGCTCTTCGAGTACTTCTTTAAGTTCATTAGGAGTCGAAATCTTCACGGACTCAATCTCTGAGATTTGAAACTTTAGAAATTCAATTTCGCGTTCTCTGTTAGCGCCGTCTCCCCCGAGACTGTCTCTAAGTTTCAATGCTTCACTCAGCTGTGTTCTGATGGCGTGCAACTCAGTGGTGTCTACGTTTCCAGTGGTGTCCACTATTCGAAGGATTTCAGAACGATTCTTCAAGCTGAGTGAATCGTGTTGACCATGGATAACGATTAATTCTTCAGCAAGTAGTCGAAGTGATTCGGCACTTGTCGTGGTGTTATCAAGAGCGCTACGAAGTCGACCACCTTGGCTTGACTCTCGAAGTAGTGAAACTTCTTTTCCATCGCGATTTACAAACAGAGCCGCAGCCTTCATGTCCGTAGTCACTGCGTGACGAGCGCCACTGGCGTCTCCACCTAGACAGAGATCAAGTGCTCCAAGCAGCAGAGTCTTACCCGCACCAGTTTCACCAGTAATGACATTGAAGCCTTCAGAGAATTCAACACGAGCTTCTTCAATAACCCCGAGCCCTTGAGCGTAAAGTTCGACTAGCTGTGATTTAGGCATGGCCCTCTCGAAGACCTTGTCGCAATCGAACACCTAAATCAAAGCTTCGAGTTGCCACAACTCGCACCGGAGTCTGGCTCATAGAAACTTCTACTGAGTCACCCGTATTAAGCGATGTGACCGTATGCCCATCTGCAACCACCAGCGCACGATTGCTTTCCACGACGAATCGAAACTTCTTTTCAGCGCCCACAACAATGGAGTTACCAATCGTGAAGTGAGGCGCAATTGGCGTGAGGATCATCAGAGGAAGCGTGGCATCTACAACAGGCCCACCAGCTGAGAAGTTGTAACCAGTGCTGCCCGTAGGAGTCGAAACCATTACTCCGTCAGCGGAATACGAAAGGAATTCTTCGTTATCAACAAATGTCTTCACTCTGACCATGTGACCTGATTCAGCACGCTCAATAACAACTTCATTCATTGCGAATTCTGTTTTATTACCTGAGTAAGAAATTTCCAGAGCGATTCGGTGATCAACTTCGCTACTTACGAGTGCTTCATTAATCACGGTAACCAGTTCAGAAGGTTGCACGTTTAGCAAAAAGCCAAGTCGTCCGAGGTTTACCCCAACGAGACGTGCGTTGTGTTCGTGAGCAATACGAGCTGAGCGAAGAAATGTTCCATCACCGCCAAGACTTACAACGAGAGTTTGCTCACTAACTTCAGGTAGTTCTTCAGAATCGAGCATGTGAACGGAACTGGTGATTCCAGAATCTTGAAGACGTTCTGCCGCTTCACGTGCAAGGTCCAAGGCATCTGGTCGGTTGCTGAAAGCTGTAAAAAGCAGTTGAGTCACGTTGCACCTCGTGGCTTAATCGTAGTAACTACTTGTGACCTCTAGGTCATGGCTATGCCAGTAAATCATTGGTGTCGAAGGCGGGACTTGAACCCGCACGCCCTTTCGAGCACTAGCCCCTCAAGCTAGCGTGTCTGCCATTTCACCACTTCGACGCGGAGTACCACTTTATACGCTGCGAACAGCAACGACTAATCCTCTAATTCGCAGGTGTCGTGACGACTCTTCCCCACAGTGGGATTTCATCAACGAAGCCCTGAACCGAAAGGCTCCCAATCGCATTCGAGAGTGAATTTGACCAAATAGTCATTGTCGGAAGAGTCGCAATTGGCCTGACCCAGAAGTTGCTGAGCACTGTTTGGTCAAAAGACTTCCATGTTGCGAGTGCTGTTACTGGATTGAAATTAGAGATGGCTGCGTTGTACTGCTTATTCAGCAAAGTTGTTCGAACACCACTTGTGTAGCTATCGCTATAACTCGTGCCGTAAAAGGATCGTGCGAGAACTGAGGGAGTTGTTGACGCTGTACGGGTAATCATTGCAACGTCGTATCTATTAGTAGCTACAGCATTCTGCGCTGAAACACTGTCGGTGAAGAAATACTCGTACACGACAATCCCAATTTTGCGCCATTGAGCAGCGATTAGATTTGCTGTTGTTTTTTCAAGGTTCGATGGTCCTACCGCCATATGAACAACGAGTGCTCTATTCGCAGCATTTCTATAAATTCCACCAACAAGTTTGAATCCAGCGTCTTTTGTCAATGACGAAATTGCACATGAGAGACAGTCGCCAACGGTATTTCCAGTTGATGTTGGAGTTGTACTCGTAGTTTCTGAACTAGCAACTGACGTTGTCGTCGAGCTCTGCGTGGGACCAGGTCCCGATCCACCTGGATAACCACTTTGGCCTTGGGTCAAGAGTATTGACGTTGCTGGTGCTGGAGAAAAAGTGACCGCTCCCCATAGAGCATTAAGAATCAATTGGCGCTGAATTGAAAGAGATAGTGCTTCGCGAACATTTATGTCACTCGTGACAAACGTACGTGGCGCAAAAGTCAACTCAAGAAGTTGAACTGAAGTTCCGATGTGGCTTACAAACTCAGGGTGGGCACTGAGCGTCATAGAAAGAGACTTGCTCACCCGTGTTGTGTAGCTCGCGAAATTGACATTATTTGATGTGGGAATAGTTGTCGATGCATTGATGATGATTCGACCATATCGGTTTGGATTTAGTGTCCATTTCTTGTTCATTGTCAAAACAATTTGAGAAGCGCTGGCAGATGCAACGTTGTATGGCCCTAGCGTTGGTCTCTTCAATAGAGCAGAGAACGAACAGTCTGGTGTAATGGGCGCTGGTGTTACGTCACGAAACAACGTATTCCATGCGGAATAGGGAGTTGAAAATACAACGGTGACGATTGATCCAGATTTACTAACAACTACTGACTTAATAGCTTTGTAGCCGTCAGCGAAAACGCTCGGAACAGACTTTGCGTACTGCCACCACGTGAGCAAGTCTTTTCCGCTAAACGAAGCACCGTTTGACCACACATAGTTTGGGGCAATTGTGTACACCACGGTTTCTGGCGAGAGTGAAGTTAACTCTGCCGCTGCAATCGGGCCACCTTCGCCTACAAGTACGTCTGATGTTGAAGTCAAGAATGCAGAAGGCTGAAGTAGGTCGAGTACTGCTTTAGACGTTGGGTTCGATCCCGCGTCAAAGTAACCGCATCCGTTTAGTGGACCAGGAAGCGAAACAGTAATTGTGTTGGCGTTCTCATTTGAGGTCGCGATTGGTTTCTTGGCGGCAGAAGCAACAGCCGTTGGGGTTAAAGCAATCGTTATGGCAATGCCCGTTAAAACGGCACGGGAAATTGACCCTCGAAGGATCATGGCTACTACTGCAAGCGAAGGTCGAGTGTCAGCGTGGCAAATGTAAATACCAACGCGACAGCAATGGTGATTCGGTCAAGATTGCGCTCAACAACTGTTGATCCAGCAGCAACAGCGCCCACCGATCCACCCATCAAGTCAGAAATACCGCCACCACGTCCTGAGTGCAGGAGAACAAGAAATATAAGTGCAACGGCTGAAATAGCCTCAATTGCAACGATTAACCAAGTCAACATCTAAAACCTCCGGATTAGCGTTTTCCAGCGTAGCAGTCGTTGCACGCTTGGATAATTGCCATGAATGATTCAGCCTTAAGACTGGCTCCTCCAACTAGAAATCCGTCTACACCCGTCTCGTTTACAAGAGCTTCAGCGTTCTCAGCGTTAACCGATCCGCCGTACAAAATTCGAGATTCACTAAGTCCAAGAACCTTCAAAGTACTTCTAATGAATGATGTCATTTCAGATACTTGATGCGAAGATGCAGTCAGACCGGTGCCAATCGCCCAAATTGGTTCATAGGCCAGAGTTATGAGCTCGCGGTGCTTCGGGTCAATTTTAACTAGTGCACCGTGAATCTGCTCCTTCACATAATTCTCTTGATCACCAGATTCACGAACATCGAGTGGTTCACCAACACAAAGAACAGCATTCATTCCAGACTTCACCACTGACTGGAGTGTTTGCTCAACAACAGAGTCACGCTGTGCGTACATTGAACGACGCTCAGAGTGTCCAACAAGTACCCACTTGACATTAAGACGCTTGAGCATTGGTGCACTGATTTCACCAGTGTGCGCACCATTGTCATTGGCGTTGACGTGCTGCGCTGCAACTTCCATAGTGATTCGCTCAGAATCAATAATTGAGGTGACGCTTCTGATGTCGACGAACGGAGGAGCTACGACAATGTCTACATTCTCCATTGGCTTGTTCTTCAACATGACTGCGAACTGTTGGCTCAGATGAACAGCCTCGACGTAGTCAAGGTTCATCTTCCAGTTACCAATTACGAGCGGCTTTGATGACATTTACTTGCTACTTTCACGTAATGCTTTTAGGCCGGGCAGATCGCCAAGCTCTACAAACTCTAGTGATGCACCACCACCAGTTGAAACAAAACTGACCTGATCTTCTAATCCGAACATTTGAATTGCTGAGACTGAGTCTCCCCCGCCAATTACAGAAATTGCAGAAGATTTAGCAACACATCGAGCAATCGCTTCGGTTCCATCGCTGAAGCGCTCGTCTTCAAAGACTCCCATTGGTCCGTTCCACAGAACAGTGGCTGCAGAAGAGATTGCTTTTTCAAAATCGGTTATTGATTTTGGACCAATGTCTAAGCCCTGGAACCCGTCTGGGATGTTGGAGCCGAAGTCAATCGGATTGTCACTTCCGCCCTTAGAGCCAAAAGGAAGTCCTACGGCGAGTCCTATTGAATCTTGTGGGATAAGAACTTTGCCACCATCCATAAGTGCTGCACATTCATCTACGAACGACTCGTCAAAAAGCGATCCACCGATTGTTCGACCTTGGGTTGACTGAAACGTGAAGGCCATTCCACCACCAACAATCACGGTGTCAGCCTTTTCACTCAGAACTTTTACGATGCCGAGCTTGTCGGCAACCTTTGCTCCACCAACGATTGCAACAAATGGTCGGGCAGGATTTTGAAGAATGCCAGAAAGAGTTGTGACTTCCTTTTGTAGATTCGGTCCTGCAGCACTCGGTAGTAATACCGGTGGCCACATAATTGATGCGTGCTCGCGGTGTGAGGCGCTAAATGCCTCATTGATGTAGTAATCAAAACCCGAAACTAACTGTTCACCAAAAGCTCGATCGTTCTTTTCTTCTCCAGAATTAAATCGGAGGTTTTCAAGCAACTCAACTTGCGGGCAGAGTTCTTTAAGGCGACGTCTCACCGGTGCCACGCTGTATTTTTCGACAACCTCACCCTTCGGTCTTCCAAAGTGAGTGCATGCAACAACAGTTGCGCCACGGTTGATGAGATCTTCAAACAAAGGCAGCGTTGCTCTGATTCGAAAATCATCAGTGACTTCTAATTGACCATCGACTTCATCTACGGGTGTGTTGAAATCAACCCTTACAAGAACTCTCTTACCAACAAGGCTTCCCCAGCGTTCGTAGGAAGGCAGTAAATCTGTCATTGACTACTTACCAATGTGTGTGGTCAGGTCAACAAGGCGGTTGGAGTAACCCCATTCGTTGTCGTACCAACCAAAGATTTTCACGAGTGACTTGTTGTCATCAATCTTTTGCACCATGGTCATTTGAGAATCGAATGTGCATGATGCAGGCTGACCAACAATGTCTGAAGAAACAATCGGGTCTTCGGTGTAGACAAGGACACCCTTCAGCTCACCTTCGGCGGCCTTTTTAAAGGCTGCGTTAATTTCATCAACAGATGTTGAGCGAACAATTGCAGTGAAGTCAGTGATTGAACCGTCTGGAATTGGAACTCGAAGTGATGTTCCATCAAGTCGACCCTTCATTGCTTCAAGGACAAGGCTTGTTGCACGAGCTGCACCAGTAGAAGAAGGAACAATGTTCACAGCAGCCGCACGAGCACGTCGAAGATCGCTGTGTTGTAGGTCGAGAAGATTCTGGTCATTGGTGTAGGCGTGAATAGTGGTCATCAGACCAGTGTCAACACCGAATGCGTCGTCTAGAACTTTCACCATAGGAACGAAACAGTTTGTGGTGCATGAAGCGTTGCTGACAATGAAGTGGCTGTTCGCATCGAACGTTGAGTGATTAACACCGTAAACAAATGTCGCATCAACATCTGTTCCTGGTGCGGAGATGATTACTCGCTTAGCGCCGGCCTTTAGGTGCGCTGACGCCTTTTCGCGAGTGGTGAAGAGTCCAGTCGACTCAATAACAACGTCAATCTTGAGATCTCCCCATGGAAGGTTTTCAGGACTGCGTTCAGCCAACACCTTTATTGTCTTGTTGCCTACTTTGATGCCCTCAGCACTTACTGAGACTTCTAGATCAAGTCGACCCTGCGTTGAGTCGTACTTAAGTAGGTGTGCGTTTGTTTCTGGAGGGGTGAGATCGTTAACTGCGACTACCTCAATGTTTGGGTTATTCAGCGATGCTCGTAGGAATCCACGACCGATTCGACCAAAACCATTAATAGCTACGCGAGTTGTCACCGGCATGCTCCTTGTTATTAGGGGAACTTCTAGTATCACACTTCAGCATAAATAATTGGTGCTTGTTGTGAGAATCCTCACCCATCAGGAAAAACCTGCGGAATATTTAGCGAGCGATGTCGCGGTGAAACACAGCGTTTTCGATGTTAAGTCGGTTTCTGATCTCTTCAGCAATTGCGACTGAGCGGTGGCGCCCACCAGTACAGCCAATTGCAATTGAAAGATACGACTTTCCTTCTTTGGCGAATTCAGGAATCTGCCATTCAAGTAACGCAACGACATCTTTCAAGAAGTGCTGTGCGGCTTCTTGCTCAAGTACGTAGTCAGACACGGGTGCATCTAGACCGGTCTGTGGACGCAGTTCTTCGATCCAGTGCGGGTTAGGAAGGAAGCGACAGTCAAACACCAGGTCAACGTCACGAGGGATTCCATTGGAGTAGCCAAATGAAACGAGCGACACTCGCATTGTTCCGCCACCTGAAGTCTGCGTGAAGTGTTCAACAATGCGCGAACGGAGCTGATTTGTATTAATGGATCCAGTGTCAATGACTAAGTCAGCTGCATCTCTGATTGATTGCAGCAATGCTCGCTCACCAGTGATTGAATCTGCGAGTGTTGGAGCAGGAAATGGGTGACGACGTCTATTGCCTTCAAAACGGTGGATGAGAACATCATCTGGAGCATCTAGAAAAAGAATCTTTGCGTTCTCGTGCATCTGCTGAAGTTCTTTTTCAACTGCAAGTAGTGCATCGGGTTGAATTCTTCCTGACCTACCAACAATGAACGCAACACCGGCGTAATCAAGTGAACCTGCGGCGGCGAGTTCACCAACGCGAGCAATCAGCTCGAGCGGAAGATTGTCAATGACAAACCATCCAAGATCTTCGAGTGCAGCAGAAACGGTAGAGCGACCAGCGCCCGACATCCCCGTAACTAGCAATACCTCACTCATCGTCTGGACTCCCCTTTTTGGGCTTTGGTAGGCCCGGTGCCTGTAAGTGATCGTAGATGCTGCGAGCCACCTCACTTGGAAGCCACGCTAAGGCGTCTAGCTCTTCATACGTTGCATGCCTTAGAGCGTCAAGGGAACCAAACTGTTCCATCAGGCGATCTCTTCGTGCAGGCCCTAAGCCCTCTACGCCATCGAGTGAAGTCGCCACCATAGATTTGCCACGCTTTGATCTATGGAACGTGATTGCGAACCTGTGGGCTTCGTCTCTAATTCGTTGCACAAGGTAGAGCGACTCAGATCCTCGCTCTAAAACAATCGGATCACTGGTTCCAGGAACGTACAGAAGTTCTTCTCGTTTTGCAATTGCTACAAAGTTGACGCCAACTGCTCCAGCGGTTTTTGCGGCCTTCTCCGCCGAGTGAAGCTGACCAAGGCCACCGTCAATAATGATGAGATCGGCGCGACGGAACTTGGACGTGGACTGTTCTTCGTTCCAATATCCGAGGCGACGGCGAACAACTTCTTCCATTGCACCGAAGTCGTCATTACCAAGAATTTCTTTAACGTTGAAGTGTCGGTATTCAGTCTTCTTAGGCAATCCATCTTCAAAGACCACCATTGAGCCAACGTAGTTAGTGCCCTGCAAGTGACTCATGTCGAAACATTCAATGCGAAATGGTGGTTGATCGAGGTGGAGCGCACTTCCTAATTCCTGCAACGCACGTGACCTCACGTTGTGGTCACTTTGGCGACGGAGCGAGTCTCTGCTGATAACCGCTTCAGCATCAGCGAGCGCAAGCTCTAAGACGCGTCGACGCTTTCCACGCTGCGGTGCAACTAGTTCGACGTTCTTTCCCCTCATGTCATTGAGGTATTCGCCCAGAACTTGTGTAATCGCTTCGTCGTTTGAAACAACTACGCCATCTGGAACTGAATCCTTATCGGGAAACAGTTCAGGAAAAACACTTTCTAGAATTTCAGATTCAGATTCGTCAAGAGACTTGTCGATCAAATGAACAGTTCTTCCAATAATGCGACCAAATCGAACTCGAAAGCGCACCGCTGCGGCTCTTCCACCATCAGTACTAACTGCGATGACGTCAATGTTGGAATAATCATCCAGCACAACACTCTGATCACTTGCCGCTCGCTCCAATGCCGCGAGACCATCTCGAGCGAGACCAGCTGCTTCGTAATGTTTTGCTTTTGATGCTGCATCCATCCGGTCCTGCAACAGCGTGCGAAGTTGACGAACGTCACCTTCAAAGAAACGTGACCAGGACTGAACAATTTCACGGTACCCCGCAGGCTCAATCGCCTTTACACATGGACCTGAGCACTTACCAATGTCATAGAGCAGACAAGGGCGTCCAATGCGCTCTTGGTAGTTGAACTTGTGCTTCGTGCATGACCTGAGCGGGAACGCCTGGAGTAATTCGTCAATTGTTCTGCGCAGTGCACGTACATCGACAAAAGGACCGAAGTACCGCACACCTTTGATGTGCTTACCTCTCGTTATGTATGGGGCAGGAAAATCAGTTCTCATGTCAATGGCGACGTAAGGAAAGCTCTTGTCGTCTTTGAGTCGCATGTTGTAGCGAGGTTGATTCTCTTTGATCAACTCGTTTTCAAGAATCAGTGCATCTAATTCACTTGGAGTAACAATCCAGTCAACACCGGTTGCCTCGTTCATGAGGGCTTGAGTTTTTATTGAAAGCGATTCAGATTTTTGGAAATAGTTTGAAAGGCGCTGCGTTAATGAGCGAGCTTTACCGACGTAGATAACTGTTCCAGCATCATTTCGAAACATGTAGCAACCACTTTGACGTGGAATACCCGAAGGTTTTTCAAATGTCACGAACTCGCCTGGCCATGAGCCAACACTTCTCGCAGCACAGTTCCAGTTGCGGTCTTCATTTTTGCAATCTTCTCTGGTGTTCCTTCTCCAACAATCAGCCCACCTCGGCGCCCACCTTCTGGACCAAGGTCAATGACCCAGTCAGCAGTTTTGATTACGTCCAGATTGTGTTCAATAGTGATGACCGTGTTTCCAGCATCAACTAGACGGTGCAGAACAGTCAACAGTCGATTGACGTCTTCGAAATGAAGACCAGTTGTTGGTTCGTCCAGCACATAGAGCGTGTGGCCAGTTGGGCGACGTGCAAGTTCTGTAGCGAGCTTTACGCGCTGCGCTTCACCGCCAGAAAGAGTTGGGGCACTTTGTCCGAGGCGCACATATCCGAGTCCAACGTCATTAAGGCTCTGAATGATTCGAAGAATTGCAGGTTGACGCTCGAAGAAATCAAGTGCCTCTGAAATAGGCATGTTCAGCACATCAGCGATTGATTTGCCTCGGTACAAGATTTCAAGAGTTTCTCGGTTGTAGCGGGCTCCATCACAAGCTTCACAGTTCACGTAAACGTCAGGAAGGAAGAACATCTCAATCTTGATGGTTCCATCACCAGAACATGTTTCGCAGCGACCACCTTTTACGTTGAACGAGAAACGTCCCTGTTGGTATCCACGAACCTTTGATTCTTGCGTCTCTGCAAAGAGCTTTCGAATTTTGTCAAAGACCCCTGTGTAGGTCGCGGCGTTAGAGCGAGGTGTTCGTCCGATTGGTTGCTGGTCAACGGCGACAACTTTGTCAATGTTGTTAACACCAGTAATGGTGTCGTGCTCTAAGACAATTGTTTTTGCTCGGTTGATCTGACGCTCGAGAGAGCTGAGAAGAATGTGATTGATAAGTGTTGATTTGCCAGATCCAGATACTCCAGTAATCGCAACAAAGTCACCGAGAGGAATGTCAACGGACACATTTTGAAGATTGTTCGCACGTGCACCCTTGATAGTTAGTTTCTTGCCATCACCCTTGCGACGTGTTGTTGGAACTGGAATGAACTTCTTTCCAGCTAAGTACTGTCCCGTAATCGATTGGCTGTTCTTCAGGATGTCCGCGTAAGAACCAGAGTGGACAACTTCCCCACCGAATTCTCCTGCCCCAGGGCCAATGTCGACCAGATAGTCCGCGCAGCGGATTGTTTCTTCATCGTGTTCAACAACAATCACGGTGTTACCGAGATCGCGCAAACGCTCGAGTGTTGTGATGAGACGCTTGTTATCGCGCTGGTGAAGACCAATTGATGGTTCGTCAAGAACGTAGAGCACGCCGACAAGGTGACTTCCAATTTGGCTTGCGAGTCGAATGCGTTGTGCTTCGCCACCAGAAAGAGTTGCTGATGCACGGCTAAGCGTTAAATAGTCAAGACCAACGTCTAACAAAAATGTAAGGCGCTCCAGAATCTCTTTAATGATGAGTCGAGCAATAGATTCTTCACGCTTGGTGAGCTTCAGCTTCTTAAAGAAGTCAATTGCTTCATCAATAGTCATGAAGTTTACGTCAGCAATACTTCTGGTCTGAATCTTTACTGCAAGAACTTCCGGCTTTAGACGCTGTCCAACGCACGTGCTGCATTCAACTTCACGCATGTACTGCTCGGCTTGTTCACGAGACCAATCGCCATCGGCGTCATTGCGCTTTCGCTCTAACCATTCAACAATTCCGTTGTAGGTGGTTTCGTAGGTCTTTACTTTGCCGTACCTGTTGCGGTACTTAACGGGAACGGTCTTTTTATCAACACCGTAGAGAACAAGTTTCTTGTCCTTGGGCTTTAGTTTCTTCCAAGGCGTGTCAACATCGAACTCTCCGAGGTCCGCAATGCCACCAATAAGTCTCTCGAAGTACTTAAACCTTGCACCACCCCATGGAGCCAGTGCTCCATCGCTAAGAGAAAGAGTTTCGTCTGGAACAACGAGCTCTGGATCAACTTCAAATCTGGTGCCAAGTCCAGTGCAGACTGGACAAGCACCGTACGGTGAGTTGAAAGAGAAATCTCTCGGAACAAGTTCAGTGAAACTAATTCCACAATCACTGCACGCCATCTTTTCTGAGAACTGAACGAGTTCGTTCGTGTCGGTAAAGAGAACTGATACGAGACCCTTAGTCAGCTTCAGTGCTGCTTCAACAGATTCAGTTAGTCG
>CAIKVF010000006.1 GCA_903830745.1 uncultured Actinomycetes bacterium
ATGGATTTTCCCGCTCGGTGACGGCCGAGTCAATGTCGGTGTTGGACTTCTTTCTACCGGTGGCGCTTGGAAGGGTGTTAACACCACAAAATTGCAGGAATACTTTGTTGCCCAAACGGCTGACGCGTGGGGACTCAATGACGAAACGTGCTGTGGACCAGCAACCGGAGGTCGACTTCCAATGGGCCTCGCGATTGGGCCACACTTTGGTAGCAACACACTGACTATTGGTGACGCCGCTGGAACTGTTAACCCCTTCAATGGTGAAGGCATTGCCTACGGATACGAAACTGGTCGACTCGCGGCTGGGGTAATTGGTGAAGCGCTGAGCTCCAATGATTCCTCGGCACTTCGTCTCTACGACGAACGACTTGATGCTGCATACGCTGACTATTACAAAGTTGCTCGAGCATTCGTTCGCATTATTTCTGAACCACGAATTCTTAGTGCATGTGTAGGTCTCGGACTTCGTATTGAACCACTCATGACTCAACTTCTCGACATCATGGCCAACCTGATGCGCAACGACCAAAAAGGGCCGAGCGAACTTGGTTACCGAGCACTCGTACGACTCGCTGACGCGATCCCAGAAAAGGCATACGACCTTTTACTCGGCGACCTGAAATCAGAAGATTAATCAGATGATTCCTACTTTTGTCATATTTCTTCGAGAAGGAATCGAAGCCTCAATGATTGTGGCGATTCTTTTGTCGTACCTAAACCAGATAAACAAGCGTGAACACTTTCGTGATGTATTTCTAGGTGTCGCCGCAGCATTTCTACTAATTCTTGGTGGAGGCATTGCTGCCTACATTGCAATTAGTGACTACAAGAATTCAAACTTCAAAACTTATTTCGAAACTGTTACCTATCTCCTCGCCGCTGGTGTCCTCACTGGTATGACTTTTTGGATGCACAAACATGCCCGCACAATGGCCAAGGAGCTTCAAGCTCGAAGTGACGTGGCGCTCACTAAGGGCCACCGATGGGGTCTTGGCATTCTCTCGTTTCAGTCTGTAGGTCGAGAAGGCCTCGAGACAATGGTGTTTACGCTCGCCATTATTTTTGCGAGTTCGAAGCAGTCACCAACGCCACTTCACGGAAATCTTCTGCTTCTAGGCGCAGCCCTTGGACTCCTGACTTCCCTAGCCATTGCCTTTGGAATCTACAAATTAGGAATGAAGTTGAATTTCAAACGCTTCTTCCAAATCGTCGGTGTGATTCTGATGTTGTTCGCAGCAGCGCTACTTGCCGCCGCAGTTCAGAACCTACAGTCACTCAATTGGCTTCCCTTCGGCACGCACGTTCTCTGGAACAGCAGTGGTGCACTAAGTGAGAGCTCAACTATGGGTAACATCCTGCACGCGTTCACCGGTTACGCAGATCACCCAACGGTTTTGCAGCTAATTGTTTGGGCTAGTTACCTTGCCATCAGCATTACCGCTTTTATCCGTTACGGAAGAAAAGGCAGTAAAGCTACACAGCCTTCGAAGTAGTTGAAGATGCTCGAGCAAGCAGCGTATTCACTAGGTTGGCAAAAAACGGTTCAGCGGCTGGCCAGTCTTTAACAAATCCGCCAAGCGTGACCTCATAGTGACCACTGGTTACTACCGCAATGACAAGTGTGAGTTTC
>CAIKVF010000007.1 GCA_903830745.1 uncultured Actinomycetes bacterium
CCTAAAGACTTCATATGAACACTCTTATGAAAACTTGCCAAACATGACAGAGAAAAAAACCAAGAAGCGCACCCCGATGCCTCGAGAGCTACGGATCATTCTCAGCGCAGGATGCTTGGTCTTCGTTTTTGAGTATTTAGTACTCCCACAGTTCGCCTCAGCACGTAAATCACTTCACCTGCTTTCATCGCTTAACCCACTAATTGTCTTGCTCGCAATTGGTCTTGAAATGGCTGCAATCTACTCATACGTTGAACTGACACGAACTGTTCTCTATCCATTCGCCCCAAAGAGATACAACACTCTTCGAGTCAATCTTGCGGGACTGGCAATCAGCCACGTTGTGCCTGGAGGAACGGCACCTGCAGGTGCACTTTCCTACCGAATCTTTAATGAGCTTGGAGTGCCGAAGGAAACGAACGCATTCGGACTAGCTGCGCAAGGTAGTGGGTCTGCGGTCGTTCTCAACATCATATTTTGGACTGCACTAGTTATTTCCATTCCTCTACGTGGCTTTAATCCTGCGTACGGATTCGCTGCACTTGCAGGTGCATTCTTGATGTTGGCTTTCTTTGGAACAATCATCCTGATTACGAAGGGACAGAGTCGAGCTGACATTTGGCTTCGATCACTTGCCCGTAGGGTTCCAAAACTTGACGAAGAAACTGTTTCACAACTTCTCGACAAAGTCGCAAACCGAATTACCCTACTTATCAATAATCGAAGAACATTGTGGTGGGCATTTACGTGGGCTGGTCTTAACTGGTTATTTGACGCTTCTTGCCTCTGGGTATTTCTCTGGGCATTTGGAAACATAGTTTCACCAATTGACTTACTTGTCGCCTACGGTCTTGCCAACATCTTGGCTGCGATTCCTTTAACGCCAGCGGGCCTTGGCGTTATTGAAGGAGTACTCATTCCAACGCTTGTGGGGTTCGGAGTTCCGCACGCAGAAGCAATTCTTGCTGTGCTTTCATACCGCCTAGTGAACTTCTGGCTTCCCATCCCAATTGGAGCTACAGCGTACGCGAGCCTTCAATGGAGAAAAGGACCTCTTTCTAGAGAAGTTCCCGAGAGCGCTGAATCGCCCGAGCCTTAAAGATCCTTTGAGCAGAAATATTGTTGACTGGCTGCAGTCGACGCCAGCGCCTGTCAGTTCCTAGGACCCAGGTGTAGAGATCATCACTCCAACTGATGTCAAAATTCTCAACAATCTCATCTTGGATCGCTGCATCTTGAATGGGCACAGTAACTTCAACGCGTCGGTCAAGGTTTCGCTCCATAAGATCAGCTGATCCGAAGAGCACCGAGAAGTGCTTTGTATCCTTTGAGCCAAAAATAAAGACTCGGGAATGCTCTAAGAATTCCCCAACAAGACTTTTCACTGAAATGTTCTCAGATAGACCGGGAACGCCTGGGCGAAGGCTGCAGAGAGTTCGTACTTGTAAACGAATCTGAACACCAGCGTGACTAGCTTCATACAGCGCATCAATAATCGTTGGATCGGTGAGTCCATTCACCTTTATAGAAATTAATCCCTTGTCGCCCAAATCAGTTTGCTTATTGATTAATTTAAGAATTTCATCTCTTGTCGATACGGGGCTGACAACCAATTTTGAATAATCAATGTGACGAGAAAATCCAGTTAGATAGTTGAATAATTCGCCTACATCACTTGTGATCTCATCATCACACGTAAGCAGTCCATAATCCTCGTAGGACCTAGCTGTTTTTCCGTTGTAGTTTCCCGTTCCAATGTGCACGTATCGCTTGGTTGAAGATCCTTCTTGGCGAACAACAAGTGAGGTCTTTCCGTGAGTTTTAAGTCCACTGATTCCATACACAACGTGCACGCCCGCATCTTCGAGTGTCTTGGCCCACTCAATGTTTGCAGCCTCATCAAATCGAGCCTTTAACTCAACAATTGCGACAACCTGTTTTCCACGTTCTGCGGCTTTGATGAGAGAAGCGACAATTGGTGAGTCACCAGAAGTTCGGTACAGCGTTTGTTTAATTCCAATTACTTGAGGATCTTTTGCTGCTTGAGCAATGAAGCCCTCAACTGAGTCGGCGAATGATTCGTAAGGGTGATGAAGAAGGATGTCTCCTTCACGAATCGCAGCGAAGATGTCACCCACGTGGTCCCCGTCAAGAAGTCTCTTAGGGGTGAGCGGTGACCAGCTTTCACCCTTTAGTTCAGGTCGGTCTAACGCATACAGACTCCACAAGTCATGAAGACCAAGTGGTGCGTCGGTTACATAAACGTTCGACTTATCTATTTCGAGTTGCTCAACAAGAAGATCAAGGAAGTCTTGATCCATCCCCTTTTGAATTTCTACACGAAGTGCCTCTCCAAACCTACGACGGCGAAGCTCAATTTCAAGAGCAACTAAGAGATCGTCAGCTTCATCTTCGTCGAGAGTCAAGTCAGCATTCCGAGTAACACGGAAAAGGTCGGCTTTACCTATTTCCATACCTGGAAATAGGCGATCAAGATTCTCCATGATTAATTCTTCTAGCAAGCAGAACTGATTGTCTGACGCTTTCAGGAATCGAGGTAAGGAGTTTGGAACTTTAATACGCGCACTTCGCTCTTCATCTGTTTTCTTATCTACAACAGTCACTGCAATGTTGAGCGAAAGGTTAGAAATCATCGGGAACGGATGAGCAGGGTCAACCGCTAGTGGAGTCAAAACTGGGTAGACATTCTTTTCGAAGTAACTAGCGAGTTTCTTCTTGTCCTCATCACCTAGCTCGTTGTATTTGACAATTTCGATGTTTGACAGGGCCAAGGTTGGAATCAGCATGTCAATAACAAGACGGTCCTGTCGCTCAACAAGCGACATAACTCTCTCGCGAATTGCGTCGAGTTGTTCACGAGGACGCATTCCATCGATTGAAGGAGTGTGGACACCGGCAGCAACTTTGTCTTCCAGGCTCACGACACGAACCTGAAAGAACTCATCAATCATGTCGGCAAAAATTGCTACGAATTTGATTCTCTCCAAAATTGGAAGGGCATCATTTTCAGCGAGATCAAGAAGTCGCACTCCGAATTCAAGACGTGACAGTTCGCGGTTTGAGAATCGTTCTGAACCAAAGGACTGAGGATTAAAGCTCACCGAGAAACATCGCTTTCTTCATTAATGAAGTAATTTCTACAATTCTACGACTACTCTTGAATTGTGGCGAATCCCGTACGAAGCAAGCGTGCTGAAGTTATTAAATCCTTGTTCACGCAACCGTCACAATTGCGATCTACTGAATTAGGGCTTATGTCACTTGCGTGGATAATCACTGTTTCTTTCTACGTACTCGCCTCACTCGGAGCTCATGGAACAATGCCTCCGAAAATTTGGATCTTCCTGATTGGCATTGTTGCGATTTCACTAGGCATGCATCTTGCATTAAAGAAGTTCGCTCCTAATTCATCTCAGATTCTGCTACCAATAGCAACATTGCTAAATGGAATTGGTTACGTAGAGATTGCTAGATGGAATACAAGCAGGGCCGCGTACCAAGCAGTGTGGTATTTCCTAAGTGCGATTGCATTTGTTTTGACACTGAAGTTTGTCAAAAGCGTACGAGACCTTGATAGATATCGGTATCTAACACTTAGCTCAGCAATAATCCTTTTGCTTCTTCCCTTGCTTCCAGGCCTAGGAGTAAACGTCAACGGTGCTCGGCTCTGGGTTAGAGCTGGCCCCCTCTCATTTCAGCCTGTTGAAATAGCAAAACTTCTTTTAGCCTTTTTCTTTGCGTCATACTTTTCATCTAATCGAGAGTTGCTATCAACGCCAACACAAAGATTTCTTGGTCAACTTATTGTTCCACCTAAAGCGCTATTTCCGATTATTGCAGCATGGGGATTAGCGTTAGCAATTCTCGGTGGCGAAAATGACATTGGTTTTGCAATGATTCTCTTCGCTCTGTTCTTTTCACTCCTCTGGATCACTACAGGACTTAAGACGTACATCGGACTTGGAATTGGACTATTCGCAGTTGGCTCGTACACGGCAAACCTCTTCTTCACTCAAGTCCACTACCGAATTTCTCAATGGCTCGATCCCTGGTCCGCAATTAACTTCAAGTTCTCACACCAACTTGCATATGGATGGTTCTCGCTTGCAGCAGGTGGGATAACTGGCACTGGATTGGGACTCGGACAATCAGGAAACATTCCAGAAATTTCATCAGACATGATTCTCTCTGCAATCGGAGAAGAGCTTGGGTTTCTTGGAATTATTCTTATTCTCTGCCTCTTTACACTCTTCGTTGGTGAAGGTTTTCGAATCGCACAAAAAGCACATTCAGACTTTGTTCGATTAGTCGCAGTAGCCCTAACGGCAACAATGGGGTTCCAGGCATTTTTTATCATGGCCGGTGTGCTTCGAATCCTTCCATTCACTGGAATTACACTGCCGTTCATGGCGTATGGAGGAAGTTCACTGATTTCTAATTACGTGATTGTTGCTTTGCTGCTTCGTATCTCTGAGGAAAACGCTAATGAACTTCGAGGTGGAGA
>CAIKVF010000008.1 GCA_903830745.1 uncultured Actinomycetes bacterium
AAAGACACCGAAGGCGTTGACCTCAGTCAAGACAAGATGGCCGTACAACGTCTGCAAGAAGCTTCTGAAAAAGCAAAGATTGAACTCTCTGCCGTTCAAGAGACGCAAGTCAACTTGCCATTCATTACTGCAACCGCAGATGGACCAAAGCACCTCGACATCAAGCTGACACGTGCGAAGTTCAATGAACTAACAGCTGACCTCGTTGAGCGTTGCCGCAAGCCATTCGAACAAGCAATCAAGGATGCTGGTCTAACAATCGACAAGATCGACAACGTCATCATGGTTGGTGGTTCAACACGTATTCCTGCAGTGCAAGAACTCGTGCAAAAGGTCACTGGCAAAGAGCCAAACAAGAGCGTGAACCCAGACGAAGTTGTTGCCGTTGGTGCAGCAGTGCAGGCCGGAGTTCTTAAGGGCGAAGTGAAGGACATCCTTCTTCTCGACGTCACACCACTTTCACTTGGTATTGAAACCCAAGGTGGCGTTATGACCAAGATCATTGAGCGCAACACCACTATCCCAACCAAGAAGTCACAGACCTTTACGACTGCTGAAGACAATCAGCCGTCTGTAGAAGTGCACGTCTTGCAGGGTGAGCGTGAAATGGCTTCGTACAACCAAACACTCGGTAAGTTCCAGCTCGTCGGCATCCCACCAGCCCCCCGGGGGATGCCGCAAATTGAAGTGACCTTCGACATTGACGCGAACGGAATTGTTCAAGTCTCTGCGAAGGACACAGCAACTGGTAAGTCACAGTCCATCACTATTACTGGTGGATCGTCACTCTCCAAGGATGACATTGACCGCATGGTTCGTGACGCAGAAGCACACGCTGAAGAAGATCGTCAGCGTCGTGAAGAAGCAGAAGTCAGGAACACGGCAGACGGACTTGTCTATTCAACTGAAAAGTTGCTTAAGGAGCAAGCTGAGTCGTTCCAAGGAACAGAGAAGGAAGACGTCGAGTCTGCACTGAGCGCTCTAAAGGAAACTCTGAGCGGCACTGACACTGAAGCAATTAAGAATGCAACAGAGAAGTTGCTCACCACTAGCCAGAGTTTCAGCCAGCGTCTCTACGAGCAGGCAGCCCAGGCAAACAACGGTGAAGCTGCTCCGCAAAGCAACGACGAGGACATTGTCGACGCTGAAATTGTTGAGTAATCATTAGTGACGAAATCTTCGAAAGCGATGTGGTGACTGCTGCTGAAGAGCAGGTCATCCACATCGTGGACGAGCTAAGTGAAGCACAGCGTGAGCGTGATGAATATCGCGACGCGCTGCAACATCTTCAAGCTGACTTCGAGAACTACCGCAAGCGCGTTCTGAAGTCGTCTGAAGATGCAGCTATTCGTTCTGCGGGAGACGTTGTTGTGAAGTTGCTACCAGTACTTGATGCATTTGATCTAGCCCTTGCTCACTTTTCGCAGTCAACAACAGAAGAATCAGCTGCACTTATTCAGTCACGTGCACTGCTTCTTGACACGCTTAGCAAGGACGGCCTCGAGCGTATTGACGCCGTTGGTGCAGAGTTTGATCCGCAAGTACATGACGCAGTTGCACACGTCGAAGGTGACGGAGACAATCAAGTTATTGATGAAGTGCTCCGTGCTGGATACCGCTGGAAGGGGACTGTTCTTCGCCCAGCAATGGTGAGAGTGAAGGGCTAAATGGCCGAGAGGGAGTGGTTCGATAAGGACTACTACAAGGTCCTTGGACTTACGCCAAGCGCAACTGACAAAGAAATAACGCGTGCGTACCGCAAGCTCGCTAAAGAACATCACCCGGACACCAACAAGGGGTCAGAGGATAAGTTCAAAGAAATTTCAGTTGCCTACGACGTATTAGGTGACGCCCCAAAGCGCAAAGAGTACGACAGCGTTCGAAAGATGGGTCCATCTGCTGCAGGCTTTGGTGGCCAGCAACGCGGTGGATCACAAAACTTCAACTTCGGACAAGGTGACGTTGGCGATCTCGGAGACATCTTCGGCGGCCTTTTTGGAAATCAAGGTCGTAGGTCTCGTGCACAACGTGGCGCCGACATTGAAACTGCACTGCACATAAGTTTTCGCGACGCAGTCTTTGGGGTCACTACAACGGTCCCGCTTCCGAGCAACGACGCCTGTCACACGTGTGGCGGGAGAGGTGGCGCACCAGGTAGTGGATTCGTAACGTGTGAAACATGTCAAGGTCGTGGTGTTCTCAACAACGACCAAGGCGGATTCGGTATGTCGAGCGTTTGCCCGACGTGTCACGGCAAAGGGGGACGAATTGTTACTCCTTGTGCGAAGTGTCACGGAACTGGACGCGAGCCATCGTCACGTCGTGTGAACGTTCGCATTCCCGCTGGAGTTATTGATGGCCAGCGAATTCGCTTAAAGGGTAAAGGAAACCCTGGAGCTGGCGGAGGGCCTGCGGGTGACCTCTTCGTTGACATCCACGCCGGCGCTGATGAAGTGTTTGGTCGTAAGAATCGTCACGTCACAACGACGGTAAAGATTTCGCCAATGCAAGCAATGCTCGGAGACACTGTAGAAGTTGCAACACTTGACGAACCAGTGACGTTAAAAATCGCAGCAGGCACCCAGGGCGGCTCAACGCTTCGAGTTCGTGGACGCGGTGTTCCAGCTGGTGGGAAGCACCCCGTTGGCGACCTCCTCGTGACAGTTGACGTTGTAATCCCTAAGAAGTTAAATAAGGAGCAACGAACACTCGTTGAAAAGCTTTCAAAATCGTTTAACGAAGAGGTAACGAATGTCTGAGCGTCAGCCATCACACGCCGTCTACGTTATTTCTGTCTTCGCTGAGATTGGTGGCGTTCATCCTCAGACGCTTCGCAACTACGAGCGAACAGGACTACTTAATCCGCAGCGTACGAGTGGTGGGTCACGTCGCTTCTCAGACGTTGACCTCGTGGCGCTTCGTCGTATTCAAGAGCTAACAAATGAGGGGATCAACCTCGAAGGCGTCAAGCGAATCATGGTGCTCGAAGCCCAGCTCGAAGCAATGAAGGAAACCCTTCGTGGCATTGCGAGCGACGCCCAGGCCCAGGTCGAAGCAACGCACCGTCAGTACCGACGTGAACTGGTCCCTATCCAAAACACCATTGCGCTCTTTGTTGAGGCCCAGAACCATAACCGCGAAAACTTGTAATTCTGAGTTAAAAGCCGTCAAGTAGACTGGACTTTTACAAGGAGTCCTGTGCCAGCAACCGTTGTAGTTGGAACCCAGTGGGGTGATGAAGGTAAGGGGAAGCTCACTGACCTTCTCTCACGCGAAATGGACATGGTTGTTCGCTACCAAGGCGGACACAATGCCGGTCACCGAATCGTTGTTGAAGGCGAAGCATTCGCGCTACAACTCGTTCCATCGGGAGTTTTGTACCCACACATCACACCAGTAATTGGTAACGGTGTAGTAGTCGACCCCTCCGTACTCCTAACTGAACTCGACACACTTTCATCTAAGGGCGTTGACGTATCGCGACTTGTTGTTTCAGGTAACGCGCACCTCATCATGCCGTATCACCAAGAGATTGACCGACTCACAGAGCGCTTTCTAGGAAAGAATGCACTTGGAACAACTAAGCGCGGTATTGGACCTGCGTACGCTGACAAGTCTTCTCGCGTTGGTCTTCGTGTGCAGGACTTGCTCGACCCAAAAATCTTCCGCGAAAAACTCGAAGTCGTTCTTCACGAAAAGAATCTTCTACTTAACAAGATCTACAACCGTCCTGCACTAAGTGCGAAAGACATTGCGGATAAATACCTTGATGAACTAGCCCCTCGTGTTGCACCAATGATTGGTGACACCGTGAACATCATTCACACTGCTCTAAGTGCTGGAAAGCGCATCCTCCTTGAAGGAGCACAGGCAACGTTCCTTGACCTCGATCACGGAACGTACCCATTCGTCACATCATCGAACCCAGTTGCGGGTGGTGCGTGTACTGGATCTGGACTCGGCCCTCGCGACCTAACGGGCATTGTTGGAATTGCAAAGGCCTACATCACACGCGTTGGAGCAGGACCATTTCCTACAGAGCTCGACGGTGACATGGCAGAGCTACTTGTTGACCGCGGTCATGAATACGGAACAAACACCGGTCGTAGGCGCCGCGTTGGCTGGTTCGACGCAGTAATGGCTCGCCAAGCAGCACGTCTTAACTCACTTACTGAAATTGCTCTTACAAAGATGGACGTTCTCGACACACTGGATGAAATCAAAGTGTGCGTTGCCTACGAAGCAGACGGTGTTCGTTACGACTTCCCTCCATATCACCAGTCGATTCTGCACAAGGTAACTCCTATTTACGAAACACTCCCAGGATGGAAGACCGACATCACGGCATCTACTAAGTACTCAGATCTTCCAGTTAATGCACAGAAGTATGTGAAGTTTCTAGAAGAGACCACTGGTGTGACCATCTCAGTTGTTGGAGTTGGCCCCGGCCGAGAGCAGTTCGTTAAGCCGTCGTGAGTCGCTGCGTAGTCGTTGGCTCAGGCGCTCGCGAACACGCACTTGCGTGGGGACTTTCTAAATCTGCAGAAGTAATTGTCACTCCCGGTAACGCAGGCATTGCTGCACACGGCATTACTTGTGTTGACACACCGCCAACAGAGCTTGAAGCAGATCTCTTCGTCATTGGACCAGAGCAACCACTTGTTGACGGGCTCGCAACAAAGCTTCGCGCTCAAGGAAAAACCGTCATGGGCCCTGGCGAAGATGGTGCGCTACTCGAGGGATCAAAAGCATTTATGAAAGATTTCCTAAAAGCTGCTTCAGTGCCAACGGCTCAGTACGGAACGTTCAGCAATACAACTGATGCAATTGCATTTTTAAAAACAATGTCAGCACCGTACGTTATTAAAACTGACGGGCTCGCAGCTGGAAAAGGTGTGCTCGTAACAAATGACTTCGACGAGGCGTGTCGCGACATCGAAGAAAAACTGAGTGGTGAAGCATTCGGTGATGCGGGCACAACAGTAATTATTGAAGAGGGGCTCGATGGAGAAGAGTGCTCGCTAATTGTTCTATGTGATGGCACGAACGTTGTTCCTCTCGTCCCAGCCCAAGACTTCAAACGTGTTGGTGACAACAACCAAGGAGCGAACACCGGTGGCATGGGTGCGTATGCGCCAATGATCGCAATGAGTGACGACCTCGTCGCCGTTGTAATGAAAACAATCATTGCTCCGACTGTTGTAGAGCTTAAGAAACGTGGGATTGACTTTCGAGGCGTCCTGTACGCCGGAGTGATGCTCACATCTAAAGGTCCGAAGTTGCTCGAGTACAACGTTCGATTCGGTGACCCTGAAACTGAAGTTCTTGTCCCGCTATACGGAGACCGTATTTTTGATCTTCTAAAAAAAACTGGTGACGGTGAACTCGCT
>CAIKVF010000009.1 GCA_903830745.1 uncultured Actinomycetes bacterium
CCATCAACATGGAAATGTACGCACGAGAAATTAATGTACGACGACCAATTGTTTTAGCAGCTCGCTCTTGAATCTGCTTGCGGCGATCATAAATTGGATCAGGTGGAAGTTGAGTAAGAAGATCGGTCATGCTGTTGCCTTCGCACGATTGGTAAGTACACGAGCGAATGCATTAACACTGGCCGTGATAACCATCAAGATAAGCGCCAATGCTGCGAGCGCAGCACCAGTATTTCCACTCGCGTCACCAAATTCAGTTGCAATGGTTGAAGCGAGTGTCCCACCAGTTGAGAAAAGTGATTTTGGCATTTGAATATTTGATCCAATGACCATTGCGACAGCGATTGTTTCGCCGAGCGCTCTACCTGCACCGAGCACAATTGCACCCATGATGCCTGTCTTCGAAGTTGGGAGAATGACTTTTGTAAAAACCTGACTGCGAGTGGCGCCAAGCGAGAGTCCACCTTCAATGAGGTCGACAGGGACAACCGAGATTACATCTCGAGAAATAGCAACAATTGTTGGAAGGATCATGACTGAAAGAACTATCCCAGCGAGAAGAAGGCTAAATCCTTGTTGAGGCCCGCTAAAAGGGAACTGGCTGCCGGTGATCCCTGCAAGGAATGGCTGCACAGTGTGCGACAGCCAAGGCGTTAAGTACCACAGACCCCAAAGTCCGTAAACAACGGAAGGAACCGCGGCTAAAAGCTCTACGAGCGAAGCTCCAATGGTTCTGAATTTTGGAGGAACGAGAAAAAGAAGTGCAAGTGCCGATGAAATGCCAATTGGGACTGCAATAAGAAGGGCTATCAGAGTTGTAATGAGTGTGTCCGCAATAAGAGCGAAGGCACCGAACGGTCCGTTACCACCAGCTACCCAAGATGTCCCAGTAATCAAGTGAAAACCGTTTTGGCGAAGTGCTGGCCACGCAGCCTGTAGAACACTCCAGACGAAAACAAGTACTACAGCGCCAAAAAAGAATGCGGCGCCTTTTAAAACAAACTTGTACGGACGATCAGAAGTGGCCGAGTGAGAAACTCTCTCGGCCACTTCTGATGAACCATTGAAACTAGGTTCTTTCGTCTGCATCATAAGTTTTTTAAATCAATTCTTTAGTTAAGAACAATCGGCGTACCGTCATACTTAAGCTGTGCAATCTGTGAAGCTGCAAGTGTACGTACATAGTTTGGAAGTGGAACATATCCCTGTTGCTTCGCAACGTTCTGTCCTGCAGTTGCACTTAGGTTGGTTGCCCAGTCAAGGAACATAGCTACAAGTGTCTGAGCAGCCTTTGATCCAGTGTTCCAAGTTTTGAAGTCCTGTGGAACAATTGCCCAACTGTATCCAACGATTGGGTATGAGCCCTTGCCCGAACCATTAACGATTGAGAAGTTCTTTACAACTCCGTCAGTTCCTTCACTTGGAGGTGTTGCAGCGAAGTCATTTGCACCAGCAGCAATTGTCGTTGCGTTAAGTGAAACTGTCTTACCAGCAGCGTTAACGATCTGTGCGGCAGGAAGTGTTTTCTGAAGAAGAATATATGAGTACTCAACGTATCCAATTGCTCCTTCTGTCTCTTCAACGTTATTCGCAACTCCAGCGTTCTTCTGAGCACCAAGACCAGCGTTAGGGACTTGTCCCTGGCTGAAAGTGGTGTTAGGGAAGATCTGAGTTCCGAGTGGCTTGTTGGAGGAGTTCCCTGAACCAGAAGTAATTGCGAAGCTTGTGCCTGCTGCCTTGTTCAAGTAGTCCATGAAAATGTAGGAAGTTCCAGAACCGTCAGCACGGAATACCGGCACAACAGTTGTGTCTGGAAGTGCACACTTTGAAGAAGTAACTTTTCCAGCTGCATTTTTCTTGACAGTTACAATTGCAGGGTTTAGTTTGCAAATTGCAGTGTCATTCCACTTTGTGATTGAACCATCGTAGATACCAGCAAGAGTTGCAGGGTTTAGAATTACTGGGTTCTTTGGGAACTTCTTAGTTACTGAAGGGAGGTTGTACATAAGACCAACACCACCAAGTACTACTGGGATCTGAACGTAGTTGCTTAGTGTGGTTGATGGACCTGCACCAGTGATAATTGAAGAGTCGAGGCTTGTTCCAGTTGCTTGGTTGATCGTTCCCATTGGAACGTCAGAAGCACCAACTTGGTACGTGCCTGCAACAACACCCTTCTTACCGGCAGTTGAACCAGTTGGAGAGTAGAGAGCAAGTCCAGTCGGAGCGCTTGAACCTGACTTCTTTGCAGCCTGACTCATGTAAACAGGAATAGCAGCGTTGAAGAATGGCTCGTCAAAACTTGATCCACCCATGTTGATTGATGAAGCAGCAGCAGCTAATCCATCTGTTGATGTGAATGTAAGGTCACCAGTAAGCGTTGAAGCATTTGCAACTGATACAGCCATTGTTGAAAGAAGCCCGATAGTTGCAATTGCAACTCCTAGGTTTCTACGAAGAGTCTTCTTCATTATTTTGCTTTCCTCCTAAAGAAAAGTGATTAGTTAATGGTTCAGTGTGGATTATTTATAAATAGTCTGCACTAAACCAATGGCAAACATACGGTCAACAAGTAAACGCAAAGTGAAGTGTTGTGCGACTTAAGGTGAAATCTTGACCAACTATGCGGATATCATGGATAAACACAATCCCTTGCAAAATAAGGGTTTTGCATGACTTACTGTAATTTTTGCTCTCCTTGAGTTCACTATTAACATAGTTACACTCATGTTGTTCTGCTCAATAGTTTGAGTAATAGCCTGTAACTAACAGAAAGGCTGCGATGAGTAAGAAAATTGACGAAGCTTTTTACAAACTACAAAGTGAAGCACAACACCACATCAAGCTTTCACAGGCTCGCCAGGATGAGTACGAGAATGGCTTTGCACAAGGAATGTCTGAGGCGCTTCGGATTGTTGCTGCCATAAGAGAAAGCAACGAATAAAGATTCATCCAAATTCTCCCCAGTGATTACGCAGTTTTCACATTGGGATAATTCTGGCGGCTTACCTTATAAATGTGGCACTCGTTCAGACTCCGTCAATCTCCCCGACATTGAGCCGTGCCGCACTTCGCGTTGTACTTTCAGACTGGTTGAGCTTTGGTCGCAATGGTTGATCCAGAAGGCAGAAGTGTCGTTCTAGTAGTTGAGGATGAAGAGAGCTATCAAGAAGCTCTCAAGGTTGGACTAACTGTTGAAGGATTTGTTGTTGTATCTGCAACAAATCTAAGTGAAGCCCGCGAACTTATTGAAACTACAAAACCTGATCTAATTTTGCTTGACGTGATGCTCCCTGATGGATCTGGCCTAGATCTGTGTCGTGAAATTTGCGAAACTAAAAGAATCCCAGTGATTATGGTTTCTGCTCGAACAGAAGAACTCGACGTAGTTCTTGGTCTCGAAATTGGAGCAGCAGACTATGTCACCAAGCCCTACCGACTTCGCGAACTTGTCGCACGTATGCGCGTTGTTCTTCGACGTCCAGCCATCGAGAGCAACGATGAAATAATTTCGTTTGGGAACATCCGTTTGGATCTCACTCGCAGAACAGTAGCGAAGAACGACATTGTCATTGAGCTCAGCAGAAAAGAATTTGACTTGTTAACTCTTTTTGCAACACGACTTGGACAAGTTGTAACTCGTGAAGTTTGCCTCGACACTCTTTGGTGGGGCCTTGAGTTATCTGACACGCGAACACTTGACACCCATGTAAAAAGACTCCGGCAGAAAATTGAAGATGAACCCGCTGACCCTAAGCACTTGCTTACAATTCGCGGGGTTGGCTTCCGCCTAGACGCATAAAAGATACGAGTAATCTCTAGGCACCACCTAGGAGATCACTTGACTAATTCAACTGAAGCCACACATTTTGATGTTGTAATTATTGGTGCAGGAATTTCTGGCATTCACGCCGCACACGAGCTCATCACCAAGCACCCCGGTAAGAGTTTTGTGATCCTCGATGCACTGAGCAGTTTTGGTGGCACTTGGCTAACTCATACGTACCCAGGAGTTCGTTCTGACACCGAGCTCTACACCCTCGGCTACAGCTACAAGCCATGGAAGGGTGCTCCCTACGCCGGTGGCACAGACATTCATACATACCTTGGCGAAGTGATCGAAGCGTTCGACATTGCAAAACACATTCGATACAACCAACGAGTCGAGAGTCTTAATTGGGACACTGCAGGTAAGAAATGGACCGTTGGCGGAATCAACAAAGAAACTAAAGAGCAGTTCTCATTAAGCGCAGCATTCATTTGGTCTTGCCACGGTTACTACCGACAAGAAAAGGGCTACACGCCAACGTGGCCTGGAATGGAAACCTTTGAGGGTGAAATAATTCACCCTCAGTCGTGGCCGGAGAATACAAACTTCAAAAATAAGCACGTTGTAGTCATTGGCTCAGGTGCAACTGCAGCGACACTTGTTCCCGCAATCGCAAATGATTGTGGACACGTCACCGTCCTGCAACGCTCCCCCGCTTACTTCTTTCAGAGCCCTAATAAAGATGACCTCGCTGATCAACTCCGCTCAGATGGCGTCGACGACGTAGAAGTTCACGCGAAAGTTCGCGAGAAAGCGATTCTCGAAATGCAAGGGCTTACGAACTTCATTGCAGAGAATGC
>CAIKVF010000010.1 GCA_903830745.1 uncultured Actinomycetes bacterium
ACTCTGGTCACACATCCTGCCTACTGGCTTCCTGCTTTCATGGCACTGGCAATCATTGGTTTGTTCATTTTGTTCTTCGCCTTCCGCAAGAAGCGTGCCGGAGTAATTGTTAGCTGTCTTCTTCTCGGCCTCTACATTGGCGCACTTAGTAATGGTCTTTTGTTCGTATTTGTAGGTGGATGGCTAATCATTCGTGCTCAACGACTTACAAAGTACGGAGATGCTTCATTCTCTGGTTCGTCGCGTAAGGCAAAAGAAATCTCGAAGACTAGAAAAGAAGGTAAGCCTGTCCAGTCGCCAGACGCACCATTAGTGAAACCAGCACCAGAAGCTTCAAAGCGCTACACACCAAAGCAGCGCAAGCGTCGTCGTTAGCATGGCTCAATTAGGACTTGATTTTCCAACAGCATGGGGTCGTAGATATTCCGCGAGGATCTTTCGACACATGTATCAGTCCTATTACGTAGCGCCCTACATTAAATTCATGGCCTCACTCAAGGTTGAAGGTGTTGAAAACATTCAAGGTGAACGACCATTTATTTTTGTTGCCAACCACACAAGCAACCTTGACACCCCATTAACAATTGCTGCGCTCCCAGCCAAGATCAGAACACACACTGTCGTTGCAGGAGCGATGGACACATTCTTTATGAGTCGAGTAAGTGCATTTAGAGCCGTACTTCGATTCAACGTGATTCCCATAGATCGTCACAAAGTAAACCGCAGGAGTTCACAGCTCGCTATTGAAGTACTCGAAGATAAATGGAACCTGTTGCTTTTTCCAGAGGGTGGAAGAACGCCAGATGGAAATCTGCAGCAGTTCAAAGGTGGCGCCGCCTACTTAGCGGAGCGCACTAACGCAACAATCATTCCTATTTACATTCACGACATTGGATACCTACGTGGACCGAAATACGCAAAGGCTCCTAAGTACATCAAAGGACCAAGCCAGTCACGTCATCCAGTGACAGTTGCTTTTGGAAAGCCCTTGAAGTGTGGTGACGGAGAAAACATCCGTAAGTTCAACACACGAATTGAAGATGCAGTTGTTGCACTTGGTCGTGAAATCAGTGGCGACAATTCGTACAGCGTAAGTCGTCCTAGCGAGAACTCAGACTCGTAACTCTTTCTGCATAAAGCAGATCTGCAGCTGTTTTAAGCGGACTTAAATCATTGCCAGTCACCTTCGCAATCACTACATCGCAGAGCCACGGATTCATTGCGAGAACTGGACCGTGAGCGTACGTTGCCCAAATAGTTTCGGATAGAAAGCCGTCAAAATGTCCATTGTTCCCACGACCATGCAGCACGGTGCCAAGTGGTTCAATTCCAGATGACAACGTTGTTACCCCGCCGTGGTTCTCAAACCCCACCAGTTTGTTCTCTCCTACTTGGCTGAGGAGTTCACCAACAGACCTAACTGAACCTCTGGTCGTTTCAACTTCAACAAGTGAGAGCCCCTCGTAGGCATCGTTGCCCTCTACGCAGAATGATGTGCCAAGAATTTGAAGTCCCGCACAAACAGCAAATACGTGCGCGCCATTTGCAACTCGCTGCTTCAAAGATGACTTCTTTAGAAGATCAACAGCGAGTCGCTGTGGGCCGTCTTCACCTCCACCAAGTAGGTAGAGATCAGCATCAGGAAGTTCATCATTTATCGAAACGTTCATAACGTCAACGTCAATACCGCGTCGAGTAGAGCGCTGCGAAAGTGCCAGTGCGTTTCCATAGTCCCCGTAGGTTCCAAGAAGTTCTGGATAGATGAGAGCGATCTTCATCATGCTGTTGTCCTCTGCATCCAGTCACTAAAGGCTGTGTAGTTCGCAAGAAGTTCAGTCGTGTCTGAAGTCTTTGGAAGAGAGTTCAAGTCATTTACAATTTCGTACGTGACATTCGCATAATCAAGTCGTGTCGATAGATCTAATCTGCGTTCTCCTAGGCACCAACCTTTTCGGCCTCGCAGTTGCTCAAATGAAACGTCGTAGAGCCACGAAGGATCTTTCCCATCTGCAATGCGAGCATTGATGGCAATCCAGAC
>CAIKVF010000011.1 GCA_903830745.1 uncultured Actinomycetes bacterium
ACAACTTTGAAAAGGAAATGGTGCTTTCATGAGTATCGACACACACTCACATCACGATGCTCACGCTGACGGGGGACACCACGAGCCTCCAGAAGTTGTAGATGGTCGTCAACGCATGTCTATCTGGCTGTTCATTGCTGGAGACGCATTAACTCTTGCGGCGCTTGTCTTTACTTACCTCTACCTACGTGGCGTTAACACCAGTGGTCACTGGATGAGCATGGTTGGCTACCCAGGACCTCAACTTCCTGGCGGACACACATGGGCTTACTACAGCGGACAAGATTCACTCCCAGAAGCAACAACTGTTGTAACTGGTCCGCTTAGTGCCGGTCTCAACTGGTTGGGCACCGCAGTGACAGTGGTCAGTGCTGGGTTCATTTGGGCTGCAGAGCGTGCGCTTCGTGTTGCTAAAAACAAGAATGCATTCTCACTACTCGCTGCAATTGGAACACTTGTTGCATTAGCTGGAATCTTTATTTCATTCCACCAGTTGGCTGCTATTCCACAGATTCTTTCAGTTCACGCTGACAGCACTGTCTTGGCATTCACTGCTTATGGATCAACAATGATGATCATCATTGGCTCAGCCGCAGTCCACTTGATGCTTCTTGTGTTCCTCGGGGTGGGGCTAACGCTTCGTTCAATCCGTGGAGCAATAAACACTGAAAATTGGTATCAGTCACGCCTTGTACGCATGTTCTGGGTATGGGTCGCAATTTCTGCAGTTGCAGCATCTGCACTAACGACTACAATTAACACAATTCATTAACAACAGCTCTTCGGAGCGTCCAAGATATTGGCGCTCCGAAGGTCTGTCGTGAAGCGAGTCCTGTGAGGCTCGTACGACAGGAGACATATGAGTAGCACTAACGAACGTCAGACGCCTAACGGTGGTCTGACGTTTTTTGCAAAGAGTCAGCTACTTAGCGCTGACGATGTAGCGCGTGGCTTAAAGCGCATGGCTCATGAAATCGTTGAGCGCAACGAGTCCCTTGATGATGTTGTCATAATTGGCCTTCAAACTGGCGGCAAGCCATTCGCTGAGAAAATTGTTGAACTACTTCGTGACATCTCAAAGAGTGAAGTGCCAATGGGCATGCTCGACGTCTCTTTCTACCGCGATGACCTCTCACTCCACCCAGTAGCGAAGTCCGCACAGACAATCATTGATGAAGATCTGACCGGAAAGACAGTCATCTTGGTTGACGACGTCCTCTACACCGGTCGCACAATCAGGGCGTCATTTAATGCGCTCTCAGACTACGGTCGCCCGAAGGCAATTCAACTCTGCGTGATGGTTGACCGCGGCCACCGTGAACTTCCAATCCGACCTGACTTCGTTGGAAAGAATCTTCCAACCTCTGAAGCTGAAGCAATCGTTGCGAATCTCGATGGCGTGTGGATAGGAGAGAAGAAATGATTACTTCAATCCGTGGCGGAAACTTACTTTCACTCAACAATGTTTCAAAAGAAGCAATCCTCGAAGTACTCGACACTGCTGAATCTTTCGTTGAAGTAAATAAGCGAACTATCAAAAAAGTTCCAGCTCTAAAGGGACGCGTAGTTGCGTCACTCTTCTTCGAAGAATCGACCAGAACGCGACTTAGCTTCGAAACAGCAGCTAAGAGGCTCAGTGCTGACGTTCTCTCACTCGCCGTTGCGAGCAGCAGCGTCAAAAAGGGTGAATCACTTCGTGACACCATCTCAACCATTGATGCGCTGGGTATTGATGCAGTTGTTATGCGCCACCAGTCAAGTGGAGCCGCTCTGCAGGTGA
>CAIKVF010000012.1 GCA_903830745.1 uncultured Actinomycetes bacterium
CTAAAACCCTACCCATCTGGGTAGTCTCTAAGTGACATGAAGCGCAGACGAAAGAAACCCGAAGCCACGAGACCACTTGGACGGGTGTCGTCTCACTTCACTCGTGAAGGCACGCCTAAAAGTCCGTACCGCACCCAATCAGAAGCAATGAGCGCTGCCCAACTTGCGTGGACTCTCAATGGAGCGGAACTTGACGCCTACCGCTGCGACTACTGCCACCAATGGCATATTGGCAAGAGGTTCAGTCGCGATTAGCAACTGGAGGCTAAAACGGCAATAATGTACTGACTTCCATTGAAAGGCATCACATGTCAGTTCAGGCATACATCTTGATTCAGTCCGAAATTGGTTCAAGCGAAAACGTTGTTCTTGCAACACGCAACGTGCCCGGCGTTCTTGAGTCTTTTGAAGTAACTGGCCCCTACGACGTAATCGTTCGTTGCGAGGCTGAGAGCGTTGACCAACTTGGAAAATTCATCGTTGGTGCGATTCAAAAAGTTCCGGGGATCACACGTACTTTGACGTGCCCCGTTGTAAACATCTAACCGAACGCACCCGCAGCTTTTAGAGCTGTTATTTGTTCATCAGTAATTCCCCAGCCTTGTAACCCCTCACGAGTGCGTGCACCTGGTGCACTTGGAGACGAGCCAATTTCTCCTGGAGACTTTGAAAACCTCGGCGCAGGATTCGGTTGTGTAGCACTTTGCGTAGAGAAAACATTTCGCTCAGCGTTGTAAGGATGCGTTGCGGCTTCACTTGGTGAAAGAACTGGTGTCGTGCAGGCATCAGTACCCTCAAAGATCGCAGTCCACTCGTCTCGTGTCTTTGTAAGAAAGATTTCGCTGAAACGTTCCTTCATCGCTGGCCATGCGTCGCGGTCCATCTGTGCAGGAAGCTCGGTGTTCGATAGCCCGAGGCCATCAAGAAGTTCTGCATAAAACTTTGACTCGATTGCTCCCACTGCCATGTATTTTCCATCACGTGTTTCATACACTTCGTAAAAGTGAGCACCGGTGTCGAGCATGTTCATTCCACGCTCTTCTTTCCAGTACCCCATGTTCATGAATGCGTGCGTCATAGTCGTCAGTGACGCTGCGCCGTCAACCATTGCGGTGTCAACTACTTGACCTTCACCAGTTGAACGAGCGTGCAGCAAGGCAGCAAGAACTCCAAATACTAAGAACAACGCTCCTCCACCGAAGTCACCCACGAGATTGAGTGGTGGAACAGGCTTGTCACCAGCACGACCCAGTGGCCACAGAGCGCCAGAAACTGAGATGTAATTAATGTCGTGTCCCGCAAGTTGACTGAGCGGGCCGTCTTGTCCGTAGCCAGTCATTCTTCCGTAGACCAGCTTGGGGTTGTGCTTCCAAACATCTTCTGGTCCAACACCTAAACGTTCGGTGACACCTGGGCGAAAGCCTTCTATAAGAACGTCTGCTTGTTCGCAGAGTTCCAGCACGAGTTCACGACCAGAATCATTCTTCAAGTCAACCGCCACTGATGGACGAGACCTATTTAATAAATCCCACGTTGGAGCATCCGATGCGTCAACGTCACCGCGCTCTAATCGAAGAACTTCTGCACCGAGATCTGCGAGCAGCATGCAGGCATATGGTCCAGGACCAATACCTGCGAGCTCAATTACTTTTACGCCTTGAAGTGGACCAGCCATTGCTACTTAGTCCCACCAAAGATCGTGACCGAGTACGCCCTTGCCAATGAGACCGAGCTGCACTTGGCTTGATCCCTCAACAATGGTGAGCTGACGAGCATCGCGGTAGTAGAGCTCCATGGGGTGGTCTTCCATGTACCCAGCAGCACCCAACATCTGTAGAGCTATTCCCGAAGCGCGTACCGCGACTTCAGATGCGTAGTACTTACACATTGAAAGCATTGGAACGTATTCCTTAGTGAACTTGCCATCGTCAGCTAGACACGCTGCACGGTACGTAAGAAGTCGTGCTGCTTCAATTTCTGTTGCACACTTGGCAATCTCCCACTGAATGCCTTGGAACTCAGAAATTGTTTTTCCAAACGCCGCACGATTCTTCACGTAGTCCGTTGCGTACATGAGTGCACCCTCGGCGAGTCC
>CAIKVF010000013.1 GCA_903830745.1 uncultured Actinomycetes bacterium
GGCCTCACAGGGGTACGCCACGCTGTTGATGTGGCCGTTGCCATTAGCGGAGCCGGTGAACGCTTAGAAAGCCTGGAGAAAGACCTTTACGAGGGCGAGACTGACTTCCCAGCTACGTACGAAATTGAACTACGCAATGTTTCATTACAAGAAAGTGGCAAAACGCTACTTCGAGATGTGTCGCTGCGAATTCCTGGCGGACACAAGGTCGCAATCACAGGTAAGTCGGGTGTTGGAGAGTCAACACTGCTGAGAGCAGTCGCATCTCTCGAGAACATAAGCGACGGCGTGATCACTATTGGAAATGTTCCACTCTTCGAAATAGATGAAGAACAAGTGCGCGAGCATCTCACATACATGCCAAGTAACCCAGGGCTGCTTCGTGGGTACGCAGTAGACGTGATTGGACTCGGGCGCACGCCACAACGCAGTGCCCTAGAGGATTTAGCTGGTGTGAGCATTGACGCCACGCCGTCAACTAAGTGGGAGGACTTGTCTCGTGGTGAAAAGCAGCGCGTCGCAGTGGTGCGCTCCATGGTCACTGCACCAAACATAATAATTTTGGATGAACCGACAAGCGGACTTGGAGTCGCAGAGACCCAGCAAGTACTTGAACTTCTGTCGTCAACTACTGCAACAGTTATTGTCGCCACGCACGACCCTCAGGTTATGCAGTGGTGCGATGATGTCTATGAACTGAGCAACAACCAGCTTCGAAGTATTTAGCCGTTAAGCGTTGTGGCACTGAGCGCTGAGTAGCGGTCGCCCACTACCTTGTCACGAGGCACAGCAGCTTCCAACGCCGCAACTTCATCAGTTGTCAACACCACATCAAGTGCGCCAACGTTTTCGCGAAGCCACTTACGACGCTTTGTTCCTGGAATTGGAACAATGTCGTCGCCCTTTGCAAGAACCCAAGCGAGTGAGAGCTGTGCCAAAGTGACACCTTTTTCACTTGCGATTTGATCCATAGCCATAACGAGTTTCTTATTTTCATCTCGAGCTTCACCGCTAAAACGTGGGTACATCTTTCGAAAGTCTTTTTCACCCGTTCCAACAGAGTCAACATCATTTGTTAAGAAGCCTCGACCGAGTGGGCTATAGGCAACGAAACCAATACCGAGTTTGCGACACATGGCAAGAACTCCGTCCTCAGGGTCACGTGTCCAAAGTGAATATTCGCTCTGCACTGCAGACATTGGGTGCACTGCGTGGGCTTTTTCAATTGTCTGCGGAGATGCTTCAGAGATTCCTAGGTGGCGAACCTTTCCAGCTTCAACGAGTGACTTCATTGCTCCCCACGTCTCTTCAATAGGGACAGTGCGGTCTACACGGTGTTGATAGTAAAGGTCGATGTAGTCAACGCCAAGACGCTTAAGTGAATCATCACAACTCTTAAGTACATACTCAGGTTTTCCGTTTACGCCGAGGAACGATCCGTCGTCTCCACGCTGATTACCAAACTTTGTAGCTAGGACAACTTCGTCACGTCGACCTGCAATTGCTTTTCCGACAAGAACTTCGTTTTTGTATGGGCCGTACATGTCTGCGGTGTCGATGAATGAAACGCCAAGATCAAGTGCTTCGTGAATAGTGGCGAGTGACTCAACATCGTCACCAACGCCATAAAACTCGCTCATTCCCATGCAGCCAAGACCCTGCGCCGAAACCTTTAAACCCTGACCAAGTGTGCGTTCTTTCATAATGACTCCATGTGAATATGCTCACAAACCTATGTTTGCAAGGTGTTTTAACAAC
>CAIKVF010000014.1 GCA_903830745.1 uncultured Actinomycetes bacterium
AAGATGCCCCAACTGTTTGGCTCGACACTCACGATGATCAGATAACTCCTCGACTTGGTGGCACTGATCGCCCACTGCTTGATGGCAACCCGGGTCAAATACTGAAACTCATGAGAGAAGCACGTGCTCCTTTCTATGAAGAGGTATCACGCGCACGCGTTGACGCGTCGGGAACACTAGAAGACGTGAAGAATCAAATACGTATCGTCGCCGGGAGTTGGTCATGACCATCACCGTTGATTTAGGTGCACGCTCCTACGACGTTGCCATTGGCGACGGTGTTCGCCGCGGACTGAAAGACCTCATTGCTAAGCGCGCTCCTAAGGCACAGGTTGCCGTCATTGTCACCTCACCATCACTTCGCGCTCAGCCATGGTTTGATTTCGAAACTGGCATTAGCCAACACGTTCTAGAAGTTCCTGAAGGTGAAGATGCCAAGACACTTCAGACAGTTGAGGCTCTTCTTGAAAAAATTGCGTCACTGGGTCTTTCTAGGAACGACATTCTGATTGCCGTTGGTGGCGGTGCAGTAACGGACCTCGGTGGATTTGCTGCAGCGTCGTATCTTCGTGGCATTGGGCTCATCAACGTTTCAACATCAGTTGCTGGTCAAGTTGACGCAGCTATTGGCGGAAAGACTGGTGTGAATCTCAGCGCTGGAAAAAATCTTGTTGGTGCATTTCATCAACCACTCGGTGTGTTCTGCGACTTTGAAACAATCGCGACGCTTCCTGAGCGTGAGCGACTCGCTGGAATGGGCGAAGTCGCTAAGTGCTGGCTACTTGAAGGCAGGAGTGCGAAAGATCTCGGTTCACAGTCATCAGCTGAGCTCACCACAATGGCGGTTGCCCTGAAGGCACGAATTGTTTCAGGTGATGAACGTGAAGGCGGGGAGCGCGCCCTTCTTAACTACGGCCACACGTTTGGTCATGCTTTGGAAGTTCTCTCACTCGCAAAGAATAAGGACGAACTTCGCCACGGTGAAGCAGTCGCTATTGGACTCAGTTTCGCAGCTCACCTCGCACACGCACTTGGCAGAGTTGGCGCTGAGGTGATTGCTAATCACAATGCAGTGCTTGACTTCTTTGGTCTTTCCTACGCAGCTCCTCGCGACTTCAGCGTGGACGCGCTACTTGAAGCAATGAGCCACGACAAGAAGGCTCACCATGACCTAACGTTTGTATTACTAGGTGCAAACGGATTTGAAGTTGTGACCGGAATTGACCCTGATGTTGTAGCAAAAACAATTGAAAGTTTTCGAGGATAACTATGAGCAAACAAATTCTTCTTCTGTCAGGTCCAAACCTTGACCAGCTGGGAACACGTAGCCCAGAGATCTATGGAACACAGACACTCAGCGAACACGTTGCGCGCTTCAGCGACGCAGCCAAGAGCCACGGCTACAGCGTTCGTCACTTGCAGTCAAACTTCGAGGGAGACCTCATTGAAGCGGTGCACGCTGCGCGAACTGACTGTGCTGCAATCGTCATTAACGCCGGTGCGTTCACACACACTTCTTGGGCGCTCACTGATGCCCTCGCAATGTTCGATGGCGTAAAGATTGAACTGCACATTTCTAATCCTGCTGCTCGTGAGCCATTTCGCCACGTTGACACGTTGGCCGGGGTAGTAAACGGCACAATTGCTGGATTCGGGCCAACAAGCTACGACCTGGCACTTGATGCAGTCGTGCGTTTACTGGGTAAATAACAATATCTGGCGACCCATTTGGTTGCCTAGAATAGGTATTGCAACTTTTTGAAAGGTTTCTAGGCTCATGGCCGCAATTTCTACAAGCGACATCAAGAACGGCATCACCATCAAGATCGATGAAGGACTCTTCACCGTTATTGACTTCCAGCACGTAAAGCCAGGTAAGGGTGGAGCATTTGTTCGAACCAAGATTCGCAACGCTCGCACCGGTGCAGTAATCGAGCGCACCTACCGTTCAGACGAGCGCCTCGAACAGGCAATCATTGACAAGCGCGACACACAGTACTTATACCGCGATGGAGATGACTACGTCTTTATGGACCAAGCCACCTTTGACCAGATTCCAGTTTCTTCTAAGAACCTCGGTGAAGCTGCAAACTTTCTAAAAGAAACTGGCAAAGCAATGCTCGTTCAGTTCGAAGATGAAATCATTGGCGTAGAACTTCCTGCATCAGTGGAGCTCACCATTGCTGAGACTGAACCAGGAATGCAGGGTGACCGTGTTTCAGGTGCTCGCAAGCCAGCAACACTCGAAACCGGATTTGTTGTGCAGGTTCCGCTATTCGTTGGTCCGGGAGAAGTCATCAAAGTTGACACCCGCACCGGTGA
>CAIKVF010000015.1 GCA_903830745.1 uncultured Actinomycetes bacterium
CACTGCCCCATCTTTTCCTGGGACGTACAGCATCGCGAGTCGATCTAATTTTTCTTGCGGACAATAGAAATCTGAATCGTGCATTCCTAGCGGTGCGAAAATTCTTTCCATGAAGAACTCGCGAAGTGTCATGCCGCTCCAGATCTCAACAAGTCGACCCAGGACGTCTGTAGCAAAGGAATAGTTCCACTTCTCGCCAGGATGAAATAGCAGTGGCGCGTTGCACCAGTCATCAACTAATTCAGCAAGGGTCGCATCTTTTCGGTAGCCAGTGCCGCCGGAACCATTGAGTCGGTAAATCTCAGAGACCGCATCTTCTTGGAAGTCATACGTAAGACCACTTGTATGGGTCAGTAGGTGCTGAATTGTGACTTGACTCTTTGCTGGTTCAGTCTTTGGATCCTGCGCGGTACCACCAATGAGTATGTGACTCTCTTTTAGTGAATCAATCCATTTACCCGCTGGATCGTTTAGGTCAAAGAGTCCTTCTTCGTGCAACATCATCACAGCAACTGTCGTAATTGCTTTAGTCATTGAATAGATGCGCCAGATTGTGTCGTTAGTTACTTCGAGACCTTCTTCACGGTTACGGTGCCCACCGCTACCAGTCCAAACAAGTTCACCACCACGCGACACCGTTGCGAGCCAGCCGCTAAGTCGTTGATCAGTTACGTATTTATTGAAGTGAGTCTTAATGCGCTCAAGACGAACTTCATCAAAACCGAGTGACGCAGGATCAATTTGAACTTCTAGTTCTGACATTATTTACTCAATTCATCTAGTGCTTTGCGTAGAGCGTCAAGTGCGCTGATTGCACTGTACGCGCGAATGCGTGGTCGATCACCAGGCAGACGCAGTGCCACGTGTGAAACATTGTCACCTATAGCAATACCCACAAAAACGGTTCCCGCGGGGTGACCATCTTGTTCCTCAGGACCAGCCACACCAGTCACGCTGAGTCCAACATCAGACCCGAGCAACTTGGCAGCGCCTATGGCCATTGCCTCAGCTGCTTCAGGGCTAACCACCGGGCCAACAGGAACACCCAGGACATCGAACTTCACTTCAGACGCGTAGCTCACAACACCACCACGGAACCACTTTGAGGCACCAATGACGTTGACGAGTCGGCTCGCAATGAGACCGCCAGTGACTGATTCAGCAACTCCGAGTGTTAGACCCTTATCTAAGAGTCGAGTTGCGATTGCGTGTTCCATGGTTTCATCGTCCACGCCAAAGATGATTTCGCCGAGCTTGGCGTTGATGATGCTTCGGATTTTTACTTCTTCTTCAGCAATAAGTTCTTTGGCGTGCTCTGCACTGTCACCTCTAGCGGTGATGCGAACTTTGATGCCTTCAATCCCTGACGCGAGGAATGCAATAGTGAGTCGTGAGTTGTCGTCAAGTGAAGAAAGTTCATCGCCAATAGCTTCAGCGAGTCCAGATTCACTCGCGCCCCATGTACGAAGCACTCGGCTAAGAATTACTGACTCGTTGCCAGCGAGGCGTTCACGGCGAAGTAGTTCAGGCAGAATTGCTCGCTCGAACATGTCGGTCATTTCGTAAGGGACGCCAGGCACCGCGAAAACAACTTTTTGGCCAACGGGACAAATGAGCCCTGGAGCTGTTCCGCGAGTTTGAGGAATGATTGATGCGCCCTTTGGAACATCGGCTTGCAACAAGTTGTTCTCGGGCATCTCACGACCACGAGAACCAAACATTTTTCTGATCGCTTCAACAATTGCTTCATCACGGATAAGTGGAACATTCATTACTTCAGCAATTGCAGCGCGAGTGATGTCGTCTTGTGTCGGACCGAGTCCCCCGCAGACAATTACTGCGTCAGAGCGAGCGAGCGCTGTGCGAAATGCCAGAACAATTCGGTCGTGATTGTCACCCACGTGCTGGTGAAAATGAGATGCAATGCCGTTAGCTGCCAGGTGTTCGCCAAGCCACTGCGAGTTGGTGTCAGGGATTTGTCCTAGAAGTAGTTCAGTTCCGACGGCAACAATCTCAACACGCATTTAGATCGCCTTTTTGCCGTCAACGTAGTATTTCCAACCGGTGTACACCGTCATCAATGTGGCAATCCAAATAGTGATGAATGCAAGCCATGTGTGGTGTGCAGTGAATGGGAGTACGCAGAGCGCGATTGCCAAGTCCTGAACGAATGTTTTCCATTTTGCAATCTGACTTGCCGGGATGGAAATCCCCTTCTTTGATGCTTTGGATCTGTAGATGCTCATCCAAATTTCGCGCAACGTAATTATCACTGCTGGAATAATGAAGAAGTTGAGGTGGTGTCCTCTTGAAACAATGAGTGCGTAGAGACTTCCCAGAACAATTATCTTGTCGGCGAGGGGGTCGAGGAACGCGCCAGAAGTTGTTGTGCCGTGTCGTCTGGCGACAATGCCATCAAAGTAGTCAGATGCTGCGGCGAGAAAGCCAACAAGCGATGTCCACCAATTGATTCGGTGCGCAATAAGTAAGTAAATAAAGAGTGGAGCAACAATGATGCGAAAACTAGTCATCAAGTTCGCCGGCGTAAGTAACGCGGTCGGTCCGTAGGTCCGGTCCTTGGTGCTCATAGTTGCACTGCCTCCAAATCTGTTCCGTGACTCGCCACAATTTCAACATCAACCATGGATCCAACGCTAAGTGATGAATCAACCATCACAATGCCATCGATTTCAGGGCACTCTCTGACACTACGCCCAACACCGGGTGCATCAATGAGCAGGCGCTGGCGAGTGCCCACGAGTGCATCTCTGCGTCGAGCAGTAATGGCGTCTTGCAGTTCGCTCACTTCACGCAGGCGTTCTAGGGCTAATTCGTGTGGCACTTGGTCACCGAGTCCGTTGGCGTGAGTGTTTTCTTCTTTAGAGAACGTAAAGAACCCAGCCCAGTCCAGCTGCGCCTCTTCAATAAATTCAAGCAACTCTCGTTGGTCATCTTCAGTTTCACCGGGGTACCCGAGAATGAACGACGAACGAAATGTGGCGTCTGGGTCGCTGGCACGAATAGCAGCAATGCGCTCTAAGAAACGGTCTCCGTCTCCCCAACGCTTCATTGCTCGAAGCATGTGTCGTGATGCGTGTTGCAGTGAGAGGTCGAAGTACGGAACACCTGTTTCAAGAATTGTCTCAATGAGACCACTGGTGAGGCCCGATGGGTAGAGATACAAGAGACGAACTCTTTCAACTTCTTTACTGAGTGCTTTGGTGAGATCAATAAGAGGTTGCGTTCCACCTTCATCAAGAACTTCTACTGCTTCGCCAAGTGCAGCGCGGCGGCGGTCATGTCCCCAGCTCGCAAGGTCTTGGGCAATGAGAACTATTTCTTTTGCACCACCATCAACGAGTGCACGTGCTTCGGTGAGAATTTCATTTGTAGAACGTGATCGTTGGTCACCACGGAACGTTGGAATCGCACAGAACCCACAGCGACGGTCACAACCTTCAGCAATCTTCACGTACGCCCACGGAGCTTTTGATGCGGGGCGAGGAAGATTGAGCAAGTCGAATGCTGGTGTTGGACGCTTGCGAAGTGCAACAGGGGTTGAAGGAACTATTTGTTCGGTGAGACTCTCACCGAATCCTGCAACAAGGTCAACTTCTGGTAGCGCTTCAGCGAGTTCGTCGCCGTAACGCTCAGCCATGCAGCCAGTTACGACAAGACGTGCATTGCTAAGTTTGCGCTCGGCGAGATCAAGAACAGTTTCGATTGATTCTTCGCGTGCGGCTTCAATAAAGGCGCAAGTGTTCGCGACGACAAGTTCTGCTTCTTCTGCGCTGTCGGCGAGGGTGTAGCCCTGAGATACGAGCAGGCCCGCGAGCTTGTCCGAGTCGACGTGGTTCTTAGGACACCCGAGTGTTTCTATCCAGTACCTCAAGTGCGTCTCCTATTGGCATAACAACACCGAGCGCTGGGCGCTCGGTGTTAATGGCGGAGAGGGAGGGATTTGAACCCTCGGGCCCGGTTTCCCAGGCCGCATTCTTAGCAGGAATGTGGTTTAAACCGAACTCACCCACCTCTCCCAGCCAGGCCATCTTAGTGAATTTGGGCCCAGACGAGAAATCCACCAAAACGAGCCCCGTGAACCAGCGTTACACTCATTTCAACATTCAAAAGGGGAACCAAATGCGTTCAGTTCGTATTGCTCTAGCCGCAGTTCTTGGTGCATCACTACTTAGTGCTGTGTCACTTGGTGCAGCAAGTGCCGCAAGCACACCATCACTCGCCACGTGTAAGTCAACCATTGCTTCACAAGAATTCAAAAAAGGAACGCTCACTGTTGCAACTGACAACCCGGTCTACACACCGTGGTTTGTTGACAACAAGCCAAGCAGCGGCAAGGGCTATGAATCAGCATTGGTCTACGCAATCGCTAACGTTCTTGGAGTTTCTAAGAGCAACGTGAAGTGGGTATCTGTGCCATTTGATTCGAGCTACACACCAGGTAAGAAGTCATTCGACTTTGACGTCAACGAAATCTCAAGCACTGCTGAGCGTGCCAAGGTAGTTACCTTCTCACAGAGCTATTACGACGTGAACCAGTCACTCGTAGCGCTGAAGACGAACAAGATTGTTACAAACCACTCATCAGCAGAACTTAAGACATACCAATACGGTGACCAAATTGGAACTACCGGACTTGCGTACATCAACAAGTACATCAAGCCAACCAAGGCAGCGCGCGTGTATTCAACACTTGACCAAGCTGTAGCTGCACTTCAGAGCGGACAAATTGATGCAATCGCTGTTGACACTCCAACAGGTGAATACATGGCCATGGCACAAATTGTTGACAAGAACAACAAAATGCTCGCCACACAAGTAGGCCAGTTCCCAAGCGTTGGAGAGCACTACGGTCTCTTATTCGAAAAGAACAATCCACTTGCGACGTGCATCAATGGTGCAATCAGCACACTTCGCACTAACGGAACTCTTAGTGCACTAACAAAGAAGTGGCTGGGGATCTACACCAGCGTTCCTGCACTTAAGCCATAAGAATCATGTCGCATGACGCCAGCGCCAATGCGCTGGAAACGCCTACGTTGTTTGTGCCACGGCGCAAACAACTTTTTACCGGCCGTCGTGCAGTAATTGCGAGTGTTTTTTCAAGCCTGCTAATTCTTGGCGCGATTGTTGCAATTTTTTATGTTTCTCCAGGCGGTGCATAAGTTCGCTACTTCTTCTTCAACCCTCAACAAATGTGGGAGTCGTTCACAGGTAATCCCGCTAAGGGACTTAGTTCTGTCGGCACTGGAATTTTCACCAACATCTGGATGTTCTGTGTTTGTGAAGTTCTGGTCCTGATATTCGGCCTGCTTATTGCCTGGGTGCGGATGAGCACGTCGGCTGTCTTGTTCCCGTTTCGAGTGCTTTCCACGATGTACACCGACCTCTTTCGAGGCATTCCAATTCTGCTCGTGATTTTCATGGTCGGCTTCGGATTACCAGCGCTGGGACTTGGATTCGTATCTTCGCAGTCACCAGCTGTCTACGGTTGCATTTCTCTGACAATTACCTACAGCGCATACGTTGCTGAGGTTTTCCGTGCAGGAATTAACTCAGTGCCAAACGGCCAGTTGCTTGCGGCACGGTCACTCGGACTTTCAAGTTCTGCAACCATGAAGCGGGTAATTCTCCCCCAGGCTGTGCGTACCGTTATCCCACCACTTCTCAACGACTTTATTTCAATGCAAAAAGACACCGCATTGGTGTCAACTCTCGGAGCCATCGAGGCAACTCGAGCAGCACAGATTTATGCGTCTACCGAATTCAACTTCAGTGGATACGTGGTTGCTTCAATCTTGTTTCTGCTTTTGACTATTCCAATGACTCGCTTTACTGACCGACTTATTGCGAAGGACCGCGTAAAGCGACTGGCGGCAACACAATGAGTGACGTAGTTCTCGATCTGAAGTCAATCACTAAGCGCTTTGAAGAAAATGAAGTACTGCGTGGCGTTTCGCTTCAACTGCACCGACACGAAGTGGTGTGTCTCATTGGGGCTTCTGGTTCGGGCAAATCCACATTGCTCCGATGCGCCAATATGCTCGAAACAATTGATGGTGGAGACATTTCGCTTTTTGGCCAGTCGCTAAGTGACCCAAGAATTGATCCCGAC
>CAIKVF010000016.1 GCA_903830745.1 uncultured Actinomycetes bacterium
ACCCAAGCAATGGTCGAAGCAATGGCCGAGGGATCACTCGTTATTGACATGGCTGCAGACGGTGGCGGTAACTGTGAACTCACTAAGGCCGGAGAGACTGTTGTTCACAATGGTGTCAGCGTTGTTGGACTTACTAACCCACCCGCCGAAATGGGTGCGTCAGCAAGTTTCATGTTTGCTAACAACGTATTGAAGCTCCTCGCACTCTTTGGTGCGAAGGGTCAACTAAACCCTGACTGGAATGACCCCGTAGTAATAGGTGTCACTGTTTCACGTAGTGGACAGGTCAACCACGCTCCAACCGCAGAAGCCCTGGGCGTTGCTCACGTAGCAATCGTCCCCGAAGAAGTAAAGGAAAATGCCTAATGGGTAACGTTCTTCTCCAATATTCAACTGTCCTCGTACTGGCGATCTTCGTCGGTATTGAAGTTGTTGCCAAGATTCCAGCAATCTTGCACACACCACTTATGAGTGGTTCAAACGCCATTCACGGAGTAATCCTCGTTGGTTCAATGCTCATCCTCGGAAACGCAACGACAAACCTCGAAGAAGTACTTGGTTTCCTTGCAGTGATTCTTGGAACACTGAACGTGGTTGGTGGATTCGTTGTTACTGACCGCATGCTTGAAATGTTTAAGCCTAAGAAGACAGTTGCGAAAGCAAAGACTGAAGAGGTCGCACAATGAGTCGCGCAACCCTTATTGATCTTCTCTACCTCTTTTCAGCCACAACATTCTTGTTGGCGCTAAAGGGACTCGGTTCACCAAAGCGTGCACGCGTTGGTAACTTCACTGCAGCGTTCGGAATGCTTGTTGCTGTTGTTGCCACATTCTTTAAGCAGACTGATGGACACAACCTTCGCCACATTCCACTGATGATCCTTGGTATGGCCATTGGATTCATCATTGCTGTTCCGGCTGCACGTTTTGTGAAGATGACCGCAATGCCTCAACTCGTTGCCATCTTCAACGGTGTGGGTGGTGGAGCTGCTGCTCTCGTGTCACTGACTGAGTTCATTCACATCAAGTCAACGCACCCAGCAACGTACGTAACGCTTGAAGTACTTCTCGGTGTGTTGATTGGTACGTTCTCGTTCTCGGGTTCAGCTATTGCCTACATCAAGCTCCAAGAGCTCATAACGGGCCGTCCAATTACCTACCCAGGTCAGCAAATCATCAACGCACTCTTTGGTGTCGCGTCACTTGTGCTCATCATCACGATTCTCGTGAACGGTTCTGAAGGACTGCTCTGGATTTTGCTCGTCTTGGCGTTCATTCTTGGCGCTGCGTTCGTGCTCCCAATTGGTGGCGCTGACGTTCCGGTACTGATTTCACTGCTCAACTCATTCACTGGTCTTGCTGTTGCGGCATCTGGTTTCACACTGGGATCAAACCTGTTGATTGTGGCTGGAACACTCGTTGGTGCGTCTGGAATCTTCCTCACGAGGTTGATGTCTAAGGCCATGGGTCGTTCACTCAGCAACGTTCTCTTCTCGGCCTTCGGTTCCGTTGTCACGGCTTCAGGTGGCGAGGGTGGAGCTGACGCACGACCAGTTCGCTCAGGAACTCCTGAAGACATTGGAGTGCTCCTTGGCATTGCGTCAAGTGTTGTAATCATTCCTGGATACGGCCTTGCCGTGGCGCAGGGTCAGCACGTACTTCGCGAACTTGGTGAACTCCTTGAAGCTAAGGGCATTGAAGTTTCCTACGCCATTCACCCAGTGGCTGGACGTATGCCTGGGCACATGAACGTACTTCTCGCAGAAGCAAACGTTCCCTACGAACAGTTAAAGGAAATGGACGAAGCGAATTCGGAGCTAACAACTGCAGACGTGGCACTCGTTGTTGGTGCCAACGACACCGTCAACCCAGCTGCATCCGACGACAAGACCTCGCCAATTTATGGAATGCCGATTATTCACGCCGACTTGGCTGAGAATGTGGTGTTCTTGAAGCGTTCAATGCGTCCAGGATTTGCGGGAATCGAAAACGAACTTCTCTACAACCCTAAGACCACACTTGTGTTCGGTGACGCTAAAGACACCCTCACCAAAATGGTTGCAGCAGTTAAGGCTAACTAGTCAAGGGTGCTGCAAACAGCCCAAGGTTGTTTGCAGCACTACTTAGCCTGTTGTCGTAGGTTGCAAAAATACATTCATCGTCACCCACAGTTTCAGCTGAAGCTAAATGCACTGCATCGTAACTACGAAGCGATAGTAATTCTGAAAGCTCTGATGCACGATGAAGAAGTGAGTGTGTTACCTGCACTTCCATAATTTTTTCGTAGAGCACTTCAAATAATTCTTTAGAGGACTCAAACTGATTTTTGTTAAGTCTCTTCGAGCGAAATGCTGCAGCTAACGCCGCTCTTGTTTCGACGTAGACAAGAACTGAAGAAATTGGTTCGTCAGTTGCGTTCCACAAAATAAGTGAGTGCTCAGAGGTTGCTTCGTCAATCAAGAGCGGCACGATTGCGGAAGTATCAAAATAGGTAATCAACGTCGTTGCTCGGAAATGAATTCACTTACAGTTGCACCGTCTTTAAGTTTGATTGGTTTTGGAATAAATTTTCCAGTTGATCGTGGAGGGCGAACCAAGCCTTGAGCAATCATCTCGTCGAGTTTGCGCACTTTCTTCACCGGAGTGACCATGGCGACTACCTTGCCTCGGTCGGTGATTGAGATCTCGTCGCCTTGCTGGACCTTTTCGAGGTATTCCTTCAGGTTTTGTCGAAACTCCGCTATTCCTACGTTCATATCTAAAATGTACACTACAAAGTCTTCAGAATGTACAGATTCTTTAATTAGTTGTTTTCCCATGCCACCCAACTGTCGTTGGGAATCGAGAATTTTATAAATTTAGGAAGAAAGCAGATTTAGCGTTGAGATGATCTCTTGGCTGAGCGTGTGCACGGACGTTGAATTCGAGTGCACCTGTGTTGGATTCGACGCACCCGCAATTACTGAGCTCACCTGTGGGTGGCTAAGCAACCATGAGAATGCGAGATCGAGAATTGAAATCTCTGCTTCGTCGGCGTAGTTAAGAAGTGCACCAGCCTTGGCTTCAATTGCTTGATTGAGCCAGTGCGCACTTCGCTCAGGGTTCGAATCCTTCATTGCCTTGAGCCGAGTTCCTTCAGGGAGCGGGGTGCCGGGGCGAATCTTTCCAGTGAGCCAGCCGTTAGCGAGTGGGTAGAAGGGCAAGAAGCCAATGCCGAGTTCTTCGCAAGCATCAAGGACTCCATCGCGCTCAGGAGCACGCTCTAGAAGTGAGTACTGATTTTGCACTGAAACAAATGAAGGACCATTGCCTGCGGCAATTTTTGCTTCACGAAGTTGGTCACCGGTGAAGTTCGAGCATCCAATTTCTCTGACCTTGCCCTGAGCCACAAGTTCCTGCATGGCACCAATGGTGTCGGCGATTGGCACGGTGGGGTCAGGGTAGTGGAGTTGGTAAAGATCAATGTAGTCAGTGCCGAGTCGCTTTAGAGAATCTTCACAGGCGCTTCGAACGTAATCAGGTTTCGCACCGAAGCGTTGTTCATCAATAGGCATTCCGAACTTTGACGCAATGATCACGTCAGCTCGCCGACTTCCGAGG
>CAIKVF010000017.1 GCA_903830745.1 uncultured Actinomycetes bacterium
ACCCGTGCACTTATTGGCAGAGACGGGCGCTTCCTTCCTGCAGAGTTTGGTTCTCCTGAGTTCCCGTCTCGAGACGCTGCTGCTGCGAATGCTTTCTATGCAGGACTCGAAGGAAAGACAGTCAACCAGGTTCGTGCCTCAATTGTTGAAGGACTCACACAGTCAGGTGCACTCATTGGTGAAATAAAGCCAATCACGCACCCCGTTAAGTTCTACGAAAAGGGTGAGCGTCCTCTCGAGATCGTTACTTCTCGCCAGTGGTTCGTTGCAACACTTAAGCACCGCGAAGCGCTGCTGAAGCGTGGCGAAGAACTCTCCTGGCACCCAGACTTCATGAAGCACCGCTACAAGTCATGGGTTGAAGGACTCAACGTTGACTGGAACATTTCTCGCCAGCGTTTCTTCGGCGTTCCATTCCCTGCTTGGTATCCAACAGACGCAAACGGCGCCATCAACTTCGATGCTCCGATTTTGCCGGAGCTTTCAGAACTTCCTATTGACCCTTCGAGTGATGTTCCAAATGGTTTCACTGAAAGCCAGCGCAACCAGCCAAACGGCTTCGTCGGCGACCCTGACGTTATGGACACGTGGGCAACGTCATCTCTCACTCCACAGATTGCTGGTCACTGGGGCACAGAGTTGTTCGAGAAGATCTTTCCAATGGACCTGCGACCACAGGCGCACGAAATCATTCGTACCTGGTTGTTCTCAACTGTTGTGCGCAGCCACTTCCAAGAAAACAGTCTTCCCTTCAAGAACGCACTGATCTCTGGATGGGTGCTTGACCCTGACCGCAAGAAGATGTCTAAGTCGGTTGGAAACGTTGTTACTCCTATGCCACTTATTGAGACCCATGGCGCCGATGCTCTTCGCTACTGGGCAGCATCTGGACGCCCTGGCACCGATACCGCAATTGACGAAGCGCAGATGAAGATTGGTCGCCGACTTGCGATCAAGACTCTTAATGCTTCAAAGTTCGTACTTGGTCGCCTAGAAGGAATCACTATTCCTTCTCCGGCTGAAATTACTGAACCTATTGACCGTGACTTTATTGCTCTGCTCGCAAATGTTGTCAATGAAGCAACCGCTGCGTTCAATACCTACGACTACGCACGTGCTCTTGAGCGCACCGAGGCATTCTTCTGGACCTTCTGTGACAACTACGTAGAACTTGTAAAGACCCGTGCTTACGGCGAAGGTGAAAATGCCACTGAAGCGGGAACGAATTCTGCTCGCGCAACACTCAGCGTCACCTTGTCTGTCCTGCAGCGACTCTTAGCTCCTTTTATTCCCTTCGTAACTGAAGAAGTATGGCGCTGGTGGCACGACGGATCAGTCCACGTTGCTCCATGGCCAGTTATCTCTGAACTTGGAGACGTGACGCCATCACGCGACAGTGCAGTGTATGAGCAGGTCTGCGAAGTTCTGGAAGCGGTTCGACGAGAGAAGTCAACGCAGAAGGTTTCTCAGAAGAACGAAGTAGAGCTTCTAAAGATTGATGGACCTGCTGATCTTCTTAGTGCGATTCGTAACGGTGAAACTGACCTTACGAACGCTGGTGGTGTTAAAGCCTTCGAATTAAATGAAGCAGCGACACTCAGTATTGCAGTGACACTTAGCCCTGTGGCTAGCTAAAAGCGGTGGCGATCAGAACTAAATCCTGTATTTAATTGGTTATTCTTCTGATAGTATAATTACTATCAGATTAGGGTGGCCAAATGAGCACAGCACAGTTAATACGCCAAGCAAGACGAGCCAGTAGCTTGACCCAGCGCAGTCTTGCTTCACGTGCAGGCATCACACAACCAGCAATCGCTGACATGGAGCGTTCCGCTCACGACACGCGTGCATCAACGCTAAGTCAACTACTTAATGCTGCTGGATACGGACTCTTCACTCTTCCAACAGCGTCACATAGCGCAGCTGACTGGGCTGACTACATCTATCAAGAACTGAAGTCGCCTCGCAGTAGTTACAACGTTGCCTTTAGGGCATTAATCGGTTTTAGTGATGACCTGAGTTCAGTTGACGCGCCGCTCAAAGTAGCACTCTGTGTATCACCACCAGCTCCTTGTGGAGATTCACGCTTTGATGCTGGAATCGCAGCAATTGCTAATTACTACTTATCGAAAGAAAATCTCCCCATTCCTGCGTGGGTTAATGAACCATCTCGAATTCTTAAAGAGGCGTGGATCGCAACACCCTATGCAGAACCAAACGAGATTCCTACTTCATTTAAACAACGCGGGGTTCTACTCGCACTTTCTGAATTAGCCAGCGTCTAGTGCTATTCACCAAAACAGAGATTGAGGATGGACTTCGAAGCCTTGTCACTGAGCTCGTTAGCACCAATACTGAGGTAACACTTCAGATTGTCGGTGGTGCCGCAATGATGCTTCAAGTTGACCGTGAAGTGCTCACTACCGATATTGACTCACTCCACTCATCTAGCGATGTAGTGCAACAAGCGGCCGATAAAGTTGCAATGCAACGTAACTGGCCAACTACGTGGCTCAATGATGCAGTCAAAATGTACGCGAGTCACCATGATTCTGAATTCGACTGGGATATTTATATTGTTGACCATGGAGTCCAAGTCCTGCTCGCCCGTCCAGAATTACTCCTAGCGATGAAACTCTACGCAGGACGAGGCCAGCGCGATGCAGTAGACATTGACCAATTGCTAGATGCTTGTCAAATAAAGTCAGTAAGCGCAGCAACAAAAGTCTTCGATCACTATTACCCAAATGAAAGTATGTCTAAAAAAGCCATGGCTCAACTAAGTAGCCGCTTTCGAGGCACTAACTAACAACTGAAGTAGCAAACGCCACTACTGCGCGAGTCACCGCTGAGGTTCTAGGACTCGCCGTTAAATCAAAGGTGTGCTGCGCAAAAGGCATCTCTACGTAATAAATAGGAGCACTTGCAACATCTGCGAAGTGCTTCACAAATCCCCTAGCTACGTTTACATCCACCAGCGTGTCGTTGCCACCTTGAATAACAAGGAACGGTGGCGAGTCAGCGGTGACGCGGTGCATTGGTGAAAGTGATTCATAGAGCGCCTCATTGTCTTTGTACTTCTGCTTCACCACCCGGTTCTCCAGCAAGTGCATGAGGCCTTTACCGTGTCCGTTCCAGTGTGTCTCGTCACCAGTCATCTCTAAGACTCCGTAGTAAGGAATGCAACCGCGAACCGACCAGTCAGTTACTCCCGTCACGTCCTTGGGTCTCCAGGTTTCATCGTTCGTTGTTAAGCACAGCAGTGCAGCCAGGTGACCACCAGCTGATCCTCCTGAAACAACTACGCGTTGTGGATCTCCACCGTAGGAAGCAATGTTCTTCTTCACCCAGCTAAGAACTCGTGTGGCGTCTTCAATCTGTGCCGGCATTGGACTACCTGGAGCTAATCGGTAGTTTGCAGTCACTACTACCCATCCGCGCTTCACCATCTCGTGCAGCATTGGACGACCTTGATCCTTTTTGTCACCAAAGACCCAGGACCCACCGTGAAAGTAGAGCATCACTGGTGCATTAGAAGGGGTTGTAGTTGTGCGCCACACATCGAGCACATTGCGTTCGTGTTC
>CAIKVF010000018.1 GCA_903830745.1 uncultured Actinomycetes bacterium
AGGAGCAGTAGCTGAGATGATGCGTCGTACACATGGCAAGAATCCCATGTCGGCCATACGGTCAGCTTCGTCAACAACAACAGTGGTGCAGCTCTGAAGGTCAAAGGCACGCTGTTCGAGCATGTCTTCTAGACGACCTGGGCAGGCAACAACAACGTCAACACCAAAGTTCAGTGCCTTGCGAGCAATGTTGTACGAAGTACCACCGTAGATAGTGATGATGCGGCGACCCTTGTCTTCGGTCAACTGAGCAAGTTCCTTTTGCACCTGAGCTGCAAGCTCACGTGTAGGAACAAGGATCAGGGCCGTAGGTTTGCGAGGGCGAGCCTTTTCGAGGCGGGCGAGTAGTGGAAGACCGAAGGCGAGGGTCTTTCCAGATCCTGTGGCGGCCTTTCCAACGACGTCTTTTCCCGCGAGGGCGTCAGGGATGGATGCTTCCTGGATCGGGAATGCTTCAGAAATACCGCGTGAAGCTAGACGCTCTACAAGGTTTGATGGCACGCCGAGGTCGGCAAAGGTCATGGACATAGAAACTCCTACAAGTTGAGATGAGCCCAACTCGAAGTTTCATATCGAATCGGTCTCTACCGCGATGTTGCGGCGAAACAGCAAATACAACGTTACTACGACCCCCTGGCAAATAGCAAGGGAAACTTTAAAAACTTGGTGCGGGCGGAGGGACTCGAACCCACACTCCGTAGAACTGGTACCTAAAACCAGCGCGTCTGCCAATTCCGCCACGCCCGCAGGGTCTCTACTCTAGGCGAAATCGGCAGGGCCTTCGCAGCGGGCACGGTAGATTAGACGTATGAGTGACACATCAATGGCCGATTACTTCGGCAATAACGACCTAACCAACCGACTTTTACGCAATCGCATCATTTTTTGCACTTCAGCGGTTGACACCGATATGGCTAATAGGGTCTGCGCACAGCTGTTGCTCCTAGAGGCAGATGACCCAACCAAGGACATCAGTATCTACATCAACTCTCCTGGTGGATCAGTTTCTGACGGTCTAGCGATCTACGACACCATGCAGTACGTCAGCAACGACATTCGAACAATTTGTTTCGGTATGGCGGCTTCAATGGGTCAGTTCCTTCTTTGTGCTGGAACACAGGGCAAGCGCTTCTCACTTCCTAACACTCGAATCTTGATGCACCAACCTCACACCGGTGGTGGAGTCTTCAAGGGTCAAGCAACCGACATTGCAATTTGGGCTGAGGACTTCGCAAAGTCACGTCACCGTCTTGCAGAGCTAACTGCTCGCCACACCGGCCAGCCACTCGAAAAGATTCTCGCTGACTCAGAACGTGACCGTTGGTACTCACCAGAAGAAGCGCTTGAATACGGATTCATCGACGCTGTCATCGAGCACTCGGCGTTAACCAAAGGCGACTAGTGAGTGAAGCCACGTCGGACGGCGTCGTTCGACGTTCACTCGATGATGCACCAGTACGCGTCGTCAGTGTCCGACCTGGGCTTATCGCTCGGCTAAAGAATCTCGTCAATCGACGTGAACTTCTTGTAAACCTGATTCTTTCTGACATCAAGATCAAGTACAAAAGTTCTTCGCTTGGACTCTTGTGGTCAATGATTTCTCCAGCTCTGTCGCTGTGCATTTATTACGTAGTCTTTTCAATATTCCTGAAAAACGGAATACCGAACTTCGTTATTTACCTGTTCTCAGGGCTAATTGCTTGGAACATGTACCAGACATCGCTCAATACTGCGACTGGTGTCATTGTCGACCGCGCTGGTCTTGTTAAGAAGGTTTCATTTCCACGTGAAATCCTGGCGCTCGCCAATGTGGGTGCTGCTGTTGTTTATTTCGTCATCCAAGTTGGCGTGCTCGCAATCTTCCTGCTTATTGCTGGCCACGCTCCAGCGTGGAACTTCATGTGGCTCATGCCAATTGCATTTATTGCCCTCTATCTCTTCACCGCAGCAATGGCCATGCTCATGTCAGCTATCACGGTGTATTTACGAGACGTAAAGCACTTGATTGAAGTCATTTTGCAGTTGTGGTTCTACATGACTCCGATTGTGTATTCCTACGAGAACACGCTGTCGCCAGCGCTGCATCGTCACGGACTGACATTGCTGTACTTCTTAAATCCACTCACGCCAATTGTCTTAACGTTCCAGCGCATCTTCTACGGAGATACCTCAGTGCATTCACTCGTTGCACCACATCAATTGATGCAAGTGCTGCCAACGTGGTCAATGACCAAGTTTTTTGAAATAAACGCGGGTCTCGTTGGAATCATGATTGTCTTCTTCCTTGTTGCGGAAGTTCTCTTTGGGCGTCTCGAAACAAACTTTGAGTCGGAGCTCTAATGGCGAACGTTATTGAAGTCGACAACATCTCTAAGAGTTTCAAGATTCATCACGAACGTCACCAGACGCTAAAAGAACGACTACTTCACCCAAAGTCCGGGACAACAGAGCTCTTTAGCGCACTAAATAACGTCAATTTCTCAATCGCCGAAGGCGAGACGGTCGGCATTGTTGGACATAACGGATCAGGGAAATCAACACTTCTTAAGTGCATCTGTGGCGTCTTGCAACCCTCATCAGGCGAGATCCGACTTCGTGGAAGCCTTGCGGCATTGCTTGAGCTCGGTGCTGGATTCCAAGGCGAGCTGTCTGGTCGCGACAACGTGTATCTCTATGGAGCAATGCTCGGCTTCTCTCGCAAGATGGTCGACCGCATCTTCGACGAGGTTGTTGCCTTCAGCGAAATTGAACAGTTCATGGACACGCAAGTGAAGTTCTATTCAAGTGGGAGGTATGTCCGTTTGGCGTTCGCCGTTGCAGTCAGCGTGAGCCCTGACATTTTGGTAGTTGATGAAGTGCTCGCCGTTGGCGAT
>CAIKVF010000019.1 GCA_903830745.1 uncultured Actinomycetes bacterium
CCGGTTGAGCTCGTGGACCACCACGCCGCTCACGCTCCACCACTCGTCTGGCAAGTAAGAAGCCACCTCCGGTAAGATTGCCCAGCCCTTCGGGGGTGGTGTAATTGGCAACACAAGTGGTTCTGGTCCACTTATTCAGGGTTCGAGTCCTTGCCCCCGAGCGAAGTAGTTGAGAGATCCACCTCTCAACTACCTCATGGTCCCATCGTCTAGTGGCCTAGGACTCCAGCTTCTCAAGCTGGCTACGCGGGTTCGAATCCCGCTGGGACTGCGAGTAACAGAAGTACACATGATTTGCTTCAACGTTTTGCAGGAAAGATTCTTCGCTTTTTTAAGAGAATGAATGTTCACCTATAATGAATCGACTGAGAATTCAACCTCTCAGTAGCAACAAGGTCCCATCGTCTAGTGGCCTAGGACTCCAGCTTTTCAAGCTGGCTACGCGGGTTCGAATCCCGCTGGGACTGCGATTGAATTGAAATATCTTGCAAACACGCGAGATATTTCAATTGTTACTCCTCTAATCGAGCCACATCAGCAAGGTCTTGGACTCGACTTGCAGCCTTCTTATTAGTAATTAGGTCTTCTCGACCAATGAATGGAACGTCAACACCATTGACTCCTACTTCAATTCGACGTTTCCAAGCTTCTTCGAATTCGACACCATCAATTCCTGTTAGTAGGTCAATTCGGTGTGGTGGAAAACCAAGCTGCACAACAAGGTTTGGCGACTGAAAATCTTTGGCTGTGATGTCTAGAGAGCTGAAACCAAATTCAGTTAACGCTTTCATGATTCGTTCTGCATTTTCGTGATCAATCCAAACCCAGGTATCCAGGTCACCGGTGAAACGGGGAAGTCCGTGAGCGGCCATTGCGTAGCCGCCGACAATTAGAAAACGAACGTCGTTATCGAGAAATAACTGTACAAACTCGCTGAAGTCTTGATCCAGTTCCATTTGGTTCTCCAATCATTTGTCGACGGAGTACTTCAACTGCTGCAACTCGTTCAGTGGGCGTCTTTGTGAGCCAGTACTGAATATCGCTTGGAGGCGACTTCAGTGGATGCTTGTTTACAACGCGCTCAATCATCTTTATATTTTACCCCACTCCAGTGACAATACGATTACACAGCAATGATCTTCTGTGATGTGCTCTAAGTGGCTTTATTAAGCCACTTAGCTCTTAGCAAGCAACTCAAATGCAGCTTGGTACACGCCCCAAATTTCGTTGTCATCAACAGGTTGGCCTTCGAGGGCATCAACGAGGCTGAAGCCAATGCGAGTTGAAAGAACAATGAAAGAAAGACTTTCGGCTTTGATTGCTTCGCTCACAACACCCTGATGCTGTGCCGCTCGAAAGAGCGAGGTGAGTGCGTCTTGCAGTTGGCGACCAATTTGGCGCATCTGACCCGATGTTTCATCGTCAAATGAAGTGGCACTGAGCGCTTGAATTCGAAGCATTCGCAGCCACTCTTTGTCCTCCTCTTCATCCTTTACGACTTCTCGAACGAATCGAAAGAATTCAGCTGGATCTTTCCACGGCTTTTCTGGAATTCGCATGCGAGCGAGTTCTTCATTGGCTCGTTTTTGGTATGCGTTGAGGAACGTTGAAGCGATGAGGTCTTCTCTGGAATTAAAGTACCGATAAATGTTAGGAATCGTTACCTGTAACTGCTCAGCAAGGTCCTTTAAGCGGAAATTAGCCACTCCTTCTTTCATAAGAATTAGAGCCGTTTCATCAAGAATTAGTTCTCTGCTGAGAGAAGTTCTGGCAGTGACCATAAGTTAAGTGAGTCCTTCCTTGATTCAATTAACTCGACCATAACAAGAATTGCGAATAAACAAAGTTATTACTTACATTATAAATTTTAAGTTAAATCTGACCTAGTCCCCAATTGTCAATGGAATTTGTATGACTTCTACGGGTCATTCCATCCGTAGACTCTCTATATGGGCAAAGAACCAGCTATTTCGAAGATCGTAACTGACTCACTGGTGCCACTCCTCGACAGTGACCCAAACCTCTATTTGCTAGACGTCCGTGAGCCCGATGAAGTTGCTGAATGGCGGATTCCCGCTGTCAACAACATCCCACTTGGTGAACTGGGCCGTCGTATTTCTGAAGTTCCAACCGAGAAGCGCGTTGTTGTCATTTGTGCAAAAGGGGCCCGAGCACTTCAGGGGGCTCAAATTCTCTTAGACCACGGGGTTGGCTCTGAAGTACTTGAAGGTGGCATGGGGGCATGGGCTTCAACCTACGACCACGTCGAAAGTGACTTCGGTGGCGCAACAGTAGTGCAGCTAAGGCGCCGAGGCAAAGGATGCCTTTCCTACGTCATTGGTGCTGGCGGCAACGCAGTTGTCATTGACCCTTCATTAAGTAGTGAAGTGTATGAAGACGTGGCATCAAGCCATGGGTGGAAGATCACTCACGTGCTCGACACTCACCTTCACGCAGACCATATCTCAGGGGCGCGAAAGCTTGTTGAACGAACGGGTGCAAAGCTGATGTTGAGCCCTTCTGATCCTTTTGAGTTCGCCTTCACTCCACTTGTTGATGGTCTGCAAATTGAGATCACCGACGGTATTTCACTTGGTGTTTCAGCAGTGAGTGTGCCTGGTCACACTGAGGGATCAACCATGTACCAACTTGGTAACTCCGCGATCTTTACTGGGGACACTTTGTTCCTTGAGAGCGTTGGAAGACCAGACCTTGCAGATCAAGCAGAGCCGTTTGCTCACAACCTCTATGAAAGTCTCCATACTCGTGTGCTGCCACTGAACGATGACATCATGGTGTTCCCTGCGCATTACGGCGACGGGGTAGAAGTTCACGCAGGTGA
>CAIKVF010000020.1 GCA_903830745.1 uncultured Actinomycetes bacterium
CAGTGCCTTTTCGCCAGCCTTGTGAGCTGGAAGTTCAGTCGCCCCTGGGGCAACCTCATTCGCGTTTGTCTGGGCGCGGGCAAGTCCGGCGTCGTCATTTGCAGAAGGGTTTGGCGTTGCTTCAACGTGCGTTACGAAACGAACAAAGTCACGGCCAACCTCTTCGAGCAAGTGCTCAAACATTGCGTAACCCTCTTTTTGCCATGCGGTAAGTGGGTCCTGCTGGGCAACTTGGCGAAGGTGAATTCCATCACGTAAGTAGTCCATGTCAGAAAGGTGTTCACGCCAACGCTGATCGAGGATCTGCAACATAACGTCGCGCTCAATCTCCTTAGCGGTATCGAGTCCACCTTCGTAGCTTTCAGACTTCTCAGCGTAGATTTTCTTTGCTTCAGCGATTACAGCTTCAATGACGTCTTCGCGGTCATTGAAGGCTGTGAGCTCATCGAGTGACATTTTTGTTGGGTAGTACGTCTGAAGATCAACCATCAGGGCATTGATGTCCCACTCTTCGTCAAACTCTGAATCAAGGCGGTTAAGCACTGCTTCTTCGAGCACCTTTTCCATTAGCTCAAATGCTTGCTCGTGGATGTCTTCACCATTAATCACTTGCTGGCGACGACCATAGATAACTTTTCGCTGCTCGTTCATTACTTCGTCGTACTTAAGAACGTCCTTACGGATTTCAGCGTTACGACCTTCAACGCCGTTCTGTGCGCGCTCGATTGCTTTGGTGACCATCTTGGCTTCAATAGCTTCACCATCTGGCATTGTGCGGTCCATGACCCATGACACGGCACCAGTAGCGAACAAGCGAAGTAGTTCGTCCTCGAGTGAAAGGTAGAAACGGCTCTCGCCTGGGTCGCCTTGACGTCCTGAGCGACCACGAAGCTGATTATCAATGCGTCGTGAATCGTGACGCTCAGTTCCTACAACGTACAGTCCTCCAACGGAGCGAACTTCTTCACCTTCTGCGTCACACAGTTGCTTCCACTTTGCGAATGATTCTTTATACGCTGCGTCGTACTCTTCGGTGCCTTGTTCTAGACCCCTACCTTGTACTTCGCGATTAGCAAGACCTTCAGCGTTACCACCAAGGATTACGTCAACTCCACGACCAGCCATGTTGGTAGCAACAGTTACTGCGTTCTTTCGACCAGCTTGGGCAACAACTTCAGCTTCACGGAAGTGCTGCTTTGCGTTAAGTACTTCGTGCTGGATGCCAGCCTTAGTGAGGGCCTTAGAAAGAAGTTCAGACTTTTCAACTGATGCGGTTCCAAGTAGCACTGGTTGGCCCTTGTCGCTTCGCATACGAACGTCATCGACAATGGCATTGAACTTGTCTTGTTCGGTCTTATAAATAAGGTCAGCCTGATCTATGCGCTGTGGGTCACGGTGCGTAGGGATTGGCACAACTACGAGTCCGTAGGTGTTGCCGAATTCAGCGGCTTCAGTTTCAGCAGTACCAGTCATACCGGAGAGCTTTTCGTAGAGACGGAAATAGTTCTGGAGCGTAACTGTCGCCCACGTGTGGTTTTCTTCTTGAATGCGAACGCGTTCCTTCGCTTCAACAGCTTGGTGCAGTCCATCAGACCAGCGACGACCATCAAGGGTGCGTCCGGTGAATTCGTCAATGATCTTTACTTCGCCGTCAGCTACGAGGTATTCCTTGTCACGGTGAAAGAGCTCCTTGGCGCGGAGTGCTTGGCCGAGTTGGTGAACGTAGTTTGTCGCCACTGCGTCATACAAGTTGTTGACGCCAAGTTGCTTCTCGACCTTTTCAATACCTGCTTCGGTCGGAACAACAGTCTTCTTTTCTTCATCAACTTCGTAGTCAACGTCACGAGTTAGTGAGCGAACGATTGTAGAGAACTGGTAATAGAGCTTCGTGACATCTGACGCTGGGCCAGAAATGATGAGAGGGGTACGTGCTTCGTCAATAAGGATTGAGTCAACTTCGTCGACAATGGCGTAGTGGTGACCACGCTGGACCATGTGTTCGGCGCGGCGGGCCATGTTGTCTCGTAGGTAGTCAAATCCAAATTCTGTATTCGTTCCATACGTGACGTCTGACGCGTACGCCTCACGCTTTTCTTCAAACTCAGTGAGGTCAGGACCGACGCGACCAACACTGATACCTAAGAAGCGGTGAAGCTGTCCCATCCAGTTAGCGTCACGAGTAGCGAGGTAATCGTTCACTGTTACAACGTGCACGCCTTTTCCGGCGAGTGCGTTCAAGTACACCGGCAAAGTTGAAACGAGAGTTTTACCTTCACCGGTTTTCATTTCTGCAATCCATCCGAAGTGCAGTGCCATTCCACCCATGAGTTGTTCGTCGTAGTGACGCTGACCAAGCACACGAGTAGCGCCTTCACGCACAACGGCGAATGCTTCAATAAGAAGGTCGTCGAGTGTTTCGCCGTCAGCAATTCGTGCACGGAATTCATCGGTCTTGGCGCGAAGTTCTTCGTCACTAAGAGCAGCCATGGCGTCACCAAGCTCGTTGATAGGTCCGACGAGACTTGCGAGTTCGCGAACTCGCTTACCTTCTCCGGCCTTCAGAATCTTGTTAAACACACTCATGTTGTGACTTACCTTTAGTACTAGTACTTCTAAAGCTTTAGAGCTGCGAGTGCCTGACCTGGTCTTTGACCCCACACCCGCCTACGCCGGGGATGACCACTTTGATCAATCCAACGCAGGACTTACATCTAAACCGCGCCATGCTCAGCGTCGTTAAACGCCTTACGTGGGTCGTTTTGCCCGCGGCTAGCATCGACTTTCAACCACAGCACACTCGCAGCCCTGGGATACATTCTAGGCGTTTTAGGGACTTAGCCTTTCGGGCGAATCACTAGTACCAGTACGAGTCGTAGGCCAAGCACTAGAGAAGCCAGCGGAGCTAAAACACGTCTTAGTCCGCGTGCGGTCTGCCACTCAAAGCGAAGTGCGCTCTGGTGATGTGCAATAAGCATCTCTCTAGACGCACGACTACGAGACAGTCCTTCAATGTGAGTCACCACAGCATCACTGCACGCACCAACACCGTAACCATGCTCACGAACCTGCCAGCAGAGCGCCATGTCTTCCGCGAACATGAAATAGCGCTCGTCGAATCCACCTATTTCTTCAAAGACATTTCGTCGAATCAAAAAACACGCACCAGAAACCCAGTCGACGGTTCCATCACTTCGAGGTGAACGGTACGCCTTGGTGGCTGGGTTGCTTGGCCACACTGGAGCAAGCAATGCGTGGAGTGCCGCGAGCCACAAGTTAGGAAACACGCGCTGCGATGGATAGACGCTTCCATCGGGGCGATTGATCTGTGGTCCAACAACTGCAATGTTTGGATGCTCGTCTAAGTACTTCACCATTTGAGCAACTGCGTTCTCATGAACAACTACGTCTGGATTCGAAACAAGCAGAAGCTCAAAGCCACCCGAGAATGCAGCCCCTCGATTAACTCCGCGGCCATAACCGAGGTTTTGATGTGGCGCAACAAGAATTACGTCTCGTCCCGCAAGTGCAGGAGGTGTTGATCCAACTTCTCCGTTTTCTACAACGACAACTTCCTTGATGCCGTTTTGTCGAAGAGAGTCAATGCACTCAGCAAGCGCAGCGCCAGCGTGAAAATCAACTACAACGCCAGCAACTCTTGAAGAAACATCACTCATTAGCTGTTCCTTTTTGCTCGGTCATTAAGTAAACGTGTCACTGCATCATGCCAGTTAGGAAGTGGCTCAAATGAGTTATTCCACTTCTTCGTAGAAAGATCGCTCCGAACTGGACGCGTAGCGAGTGGTGCAGGGCTTAAGTCAGAAGTCTTAATTGCAGTAGCAAATTCGTTTCCTCGGCCGAGTACTTCTCCGGCGAATTTTGCAACTTCAAACCACGTTGTTGTTTCAGTATTGGCAACGTGCCAGATTCCGCCGGGTCGACTTCGAACCATGGTTGCAAGCGCACGTGCCAGATCACTTGCGACAGTCACGGTTCCAGTTTGATCATCAACGAATCGAACCGTTTCTCCATTAAGAGCACGATCAGCAATAACGTGCAGCACGTTCTTGCCGCGTACACCCATTACCCATGAGGTTCGAACAATGGTGTCGTCACTTGAGCAGAGCTGTTCTCCGAGCAACTTCGACGCCCCGTAGACACCCAGAGGATTTGTCTGGTCATCTACTTCGTACGCGCTCCCCTTGTTGCCATCAAAGACATAGTCAGTTGAGATTGCAATGAGGTGTGAACCGTATTGTTTCGCCGCGAGTGAAAGTGATTCGGTGCCATGTGCATTCACTAAGAAGCAGTTGTCTCGATCGGTCTGCGCTTTATCAACTGCTGTATAGGCAGCAAGGTGAACAATGACGTCAGGTCGTGCCGTTTCAACAGCCTTCATCACCGCATCACGGTTTGTGATGTCAAGGTCGTGGTGGCTAAGTCCTAGGACTTCGAATTCGTTCTCCCCAACCGGTGTGGAATCAGGCTGGAAGCCTGCATCTCCACCTAGGGGCGTAATGCCACTCAGTACATCAACAAGGTCTACGCCCACTTGGCCAGCGGCTCCGGTTACGAGGACTCGAGTCATGTCGCAATCACCTGAACATGGCGCACGTGAATAACGTCACCGACCGAAATAATCTTCTCTTCACCCGCGGCGTTGAGAATAAGTCGACCAGTTTCATCAATGCCAGTTGCGAGTGCTGGGAACGTTGTGTCACTTTGTTCAACAATGACGGTTCGACCAATTGTTTCAAGAACTGATACATATTCTGATCTCAACATTGCACGACCTGCATCTGTGTCGAGTAGTCCTCGACGAATGTTCAGCTCTTCAAGAAGTTTCTCAAGTACTTCTTCTGGAGTAATTGTCACTCCAGAAACTTTGAGTGCGTTTGTTGCTGGAAGTCCTTCTGGACTATCAGTGAGATTTATTCCAATGCCTGCGACGATGCTCATCGAGTTTTCAAGTGCAACTACTTCAGCGAGCAGACCCGCAATTTTCTTGTCATCAACAATCAAGTCATTTGGCCACTTGAGTTGTGGGTAGACGTTGCAAAGTGTTCCAAGTGCACTTCGAGCGCTGAGCGCTACCGCCGCAACGACGAGTTGCATTTCGTCAGGTGACGTTGGTGGAGAGAGGAGAATTGAACACATGAGCGCCGAACGTGGAGGTGCTTGCCACGTGCGGTCCAGACGTCCTCGACCAGCACTCTGATAATCAGCACGTGCCACGAGGCCCTCAGAGGCGCCTTCTTTAGCCTTTACTGCTACGTAAGTATTGGTGGAGTTGATTTCTTCAAAGTGCTCAACTCGCCAGGTAATCGGGTTCACTCCATAAACACTAGGGTTTAGGAGACAAGTGGTAAGAATTAATGTCCATTTACGGAGGTTTTAGGTGCTTAAGAAAGTCCTCATCGCTAACCGCGGTGAAATTGCGGTTCGTGTAATCCGGACCTGTCGAGAGATGGGCATCGGAACCGTCGCCGTCTATTCCGAGCTTGACCGTAACGCACTGCACGTTCGTCTCGCCGATGAGGCCTACGCCCTTGGTGGATCTACTGCCGCTGAGAGCTACCTAAACACCGAAGCCATCCTTGACGTCATTAAAAAGTCTGGTGCTGACGCAGTTCACCCGGGTTATGGATTCTTCTCAGAAAACACCGACTTCGCTCGCGCCATTACTGAAATGGGAGTGACCTTCATTGGGCCACCACCAGAAGCAATCGAAGTTATGGGTGACAAAATTTCTTCTCGTATCGCTGCACAGAAGGCTGGTGTGTCTGGTGTTCCTGGTCGCAACGAAACACTAAAGACTGCGAAGGAAGTTATTTCCTTCGGTAAAGAATTCGGATGGCCAGTCGCCATTAAGGCTGCCTACGGTGGTGGTGGACGCGGAATGAAAGTTGTTCACAATGCTGACGAAGCTGAAGCTGCGCTCGAGAGTGCAATGCGCGAAGCACTCAGTTACTTCGGTCGTTCAGAATGCTACGTCGAGCGCTACCTCACATGGCCACGTCACATTGAGATGCAGGTGCTTGCTGACAAGCACGGCAACACACTCTGGCTCGGAGAGCGTGACTGCTCGGCACAGCGTCGTCACCAAAAGCTCGTTGAAGAATCACCAGCGCCAAACTTCCCTGAAGAAGTTCGTCGCGCCATGGGTGAAGCTGCCGTAAAGGTTTCACAGGCCTGTGGTTACTACAACGCTGGAACAGTGGAATTCCTCTTTCAAGATGGAGAGTTCTTCTTCCTTGAAATGAACACTCGCCTCCAGGTAGAGCACCCAGTAACAGAGCTTGTTACTGGACTTGACCTCGTTGAATGGCAGCTTCGTATTGCTGCTGGCGAAAAGTTAGAACTCACCCAAGACAGCATCGAGCGCAACGGTCACTCCATTGAAGTTCGTATCAACGC
>CAIKVF010000021.1 GCA_903830745.1 uncultured Actinomycetes bacterium
AAAGTTGAAGCATTCGGTGTTCCAACATTCGTAATTGGAAACGACGCAACATTCGTTCGCTACATGAACGGACCGTCAAGTGACGCGCAAGCATCTATTGCGGTGATTGATTCGCTTGTTTCAATGATGGCGAACCAGCCTGAGCTCAATGAGTTCAAGCACACTCGCGCACCAATGTAATTATTTAGAAGCAAACTCCAACAGCACTTCACGAGTAGCTGAAATTTCATCCTTGGTACCCGTTGGGTGTGCGTTGAATTCTGTAACACCAGAAGCTGCAAGTTCATGAAGCTTTTCGAGCACTTGTTGCTTTGACCCCATAATTGCGAGATCAGAAGGAAGCACTGCACCTTCTAGCTTCATCATTGCGGCGTAACTAGGAAGTGTTGCGTACATCTCAAGATCTTTATTTAGCTTGTCGCTCGAGCCTGAAACGTCACTCGTGACGCTTAGCGGAAGTCCGCAAAGAATTCGTGGTGTTGGGCGTCCTGCCTTCGCAGCAGCTTCATCAATGTGAGGCTTGATGTGTGTTGCAACTGTTTTTGGTCCAGTCATCCATAGAGCAGTGCCGTCGGTGTACGTTCCAGCAAGTTCAAGCATCTTTGGACCAAGGGCTGCAACAATCACACTTGGCACTCGCGTTTCTTTTGGTCCAACTGAGTCCATTGAAATAACTTTGATGCGCTCACCTTGGGCCATGACAGTTTCACCACGGAGCATTGGCATTAGCGCGTCAAGGTATTCATGCATGTACGTCGCAGGACGGTCAAAGGGAAGACCCCAGAGACTCTCAACAACAATTTGGTGCGAGAGACCAATGCCGAGAGTGAGGTGACCACCGATTGCTTCTTGAACGGTTCGTGCTTGAGCGGCGAGCATTGAAGGGTGTCGGGGCTGAATTGGCACGACGGCAGTGCCGAGATCGACTTCTGGAACTTCACGGCCAACAACCGCAAACGCAGTCAGGGTGTCTGGGCCGAAGATCTGTGATGCCCAAAGAGAAGTAAATCCCAAGTCTCTGAGCTCTTTGGCTTCAGCAACGGTGTTGTTAAGCGAACCATCAGTATTTAGTGCAATTGCAATACGCATTTCTCGTGCCCCTCCAGGATTGCTAGCGTTTCTAGTGTGCCAAGCAACTCACAACCTACTTCCCCCGTCCGCGTTGGTGTGATCGGTGGCGGTCAATTAGCTCGAATGATGGGCGAAGCCGCTGAATCAGTCAATGTAGAACTCCATGTTTTAGCAACGTCAATGGATGACTGCGCTGTAACAACATGCCACGAAGCATCAGTTGGCGACGCCAAAGACGCCAGTGCCCTCGCCCAGTTTGGAGCGAGCGTTGATGTTGTCACATTCGATCATGAACTCGTTGACCTCGAACAAATCGCAGAGCTTGAGAAAAGCGGCGTTGTGGTTCGACCAAGTTCAAATTCACTTCGTTATTCAGTGAACAAAGCATTCCAACGCCAGGAATTCAAAAACGCTGGACTTCCTGTTCCAAAATTTCTTGTGGTCTCTTCCATTGAAGATTCTGCCCTCAATGCATTCCTCGATGAACTCGGTACAGAACCAGTCGTAAAAGCCTCACACGGCGGCTACGACGGTCGTGGTGTTTTGTTCCCAGAGAACAGGGATGAAACGTTCTCCGCGATTAAGAAACTTTCAAAAGATGGTCCGGTCCTAATTGAAGAGCGGCTTGAACTCGAAGGTGAAGTTGCCCAACTCATAGCTCGTGACGTAAACGGAAAGCTCGCGGTGTATCCACTCGTGACAACTGTGCAGCGTGACGGAATGTGCATTGAAGTTCGTTACCCATCTCACGCATCTGATGACTTCGATACCCAAGCCAAGTTGCTCGGAGAACAGATTGCTCAACTCATGGACGTTGTTGGAATCTTTGCGATTGAATTCTTTGTCACCGAACAAGGTCTTGTAATCAATGAAGTTGCCCTACGACCACACAACTCAGGTCACTGGACTATTGAAGGCACTGAAACTAGTCAGTTTCAAAATCACCTTCTTGCGGTATCTGGACAAGAGCTTGGAGCAATTGAAACAACAGGCAACTACGCAGTCATGGTGAACATCATTGGTGGCGACGCAGCCCCCACTCCTGAAAGGGCCGCCGCAATCGAAGACGTTCATGTTCATGATTACGCCAAGGAATGGAAACCTGACCGCAAGCTCGGACACATCACCGTTGTTGGACATTTGCAGATGCAAACGCTGATGACGGGATGGGCCGCCGCAACTGCCTACGGAACCACAGTCGTCGAGGAGCCACTATGAGTCCAGTCGTTGGAATAGTCATGGGTAGCTCTTCAGATCATGAAGTCATGTCTGACGCCGCAACAATTCTTGAGAAGTTCGGCATTGAATACGAAATCAATGTTGTTTCTGCTCACCGCACTCCTGAGGCGATGGTCGAATACGGCCTCAGCGCTAAAGAGCGTGGGCTGAAAGTACTCATCGCTGGCGCTGGAGGCGCTGCACACCTACCGGGAATGCTCGCAGCAGTTACAACCCTACCCGTCATTGGGGTTCCAGTAGCGCTCGCTCGACTCGACGGCATGGACTCACTGCTTTCAATTGTTCAAATGCCCCGAGGAGTTCCCGTCGCTACGGTGGCAATCAATGGTGCAACGAATGCAGGAATTTTGGCGGCGAGAATTTTGAGCACGAATGACGAGAAGCTAAGCGTTGCTCTCGAAGCGTACCGACAAGAACTCGCTGCACAAGCCGGTGCTCAAGACCGAGACTTACCAAGAAATTAAGTTTCTCCCAGTAATTTAAGGCTTTTACAGGATGAATTCCTCCACCAGTCGTCCTAGGCTGGTTAGGTAACAAAAAAGGCTCTTCGCCGATTATTGGAGGAAACACATGGCTGAATCAAATATTCGCCCCGACCACGGGCTCAGCGTTCGCATGATGATCACAATCGTTGGGCTTATGTTCTTGTACATAATCATTGCTGTAGTAATGATTCAACTTGGCATTTCCGTTGCCGTAACGACCATCTTCTGTGGAGCAATGCTCTACGCCCAGTACTTCTTCTCAGGCAAGATTGCCATGTTCTCAATGAGAGCTCACGAAGTAACCCCCGAAGAAGAGCCAGAACTTCACCGAATCGTTGACAACCTCTGCCAGCTCGCAAACATGAAGAAGCCAAAGGTCGGCGTTGCTGAAATGGACCTTCCAAATGCATTCGCCACTGGAAGAAACCCCAATAATGCAGTCGTTTGTGTCACCAGAGGGATCATGCATCGTCTCAGCACTGACGAGCTCGAAGCGGTCCTCGCTCACGAAATTAGCCACGTTGCGCACCGAGACGTTGCGGTGATGACAATCGCATCCGGTGTTGGAATGCTCGCTGGCATGGTCTCTCGCATGGCAATGTGGGGCGCAATGCTCGGTGGTGGCGGAAATTCAAACGATAACAACAACGGTGGAAACATTGTTCTTCTTGAAATCGCAACGATGCTTGTTTCAATGGTGGTTGGTTTCGTAGCCTTCCTTCTCACAATGTCGCTATCTCGGTACCGCGAACTCTCAGCTGACCGTGCTGGTGCAATCCTCATTGGGAAGCCACAGATGCTCGCGAGTGCTCTTGTACGTATTACCGGAGACATGGGAAAGATTCCACGCACAGATCTTCGAAAGGCTGAAGGAATGAATGCGTTCTTCTTTGCACCAGCTCTTTCTGGTGGTGGCGCTTCTTCACTCTTCGCTACTCACCCAAGCCTGCAAAAGCGACTTGACCAACTAAACAAGATTGAGCGCGAGCTAAACGGACAGTGAGTCTTCGCACCGCACTCTTTGGTAAAGCAAAGCCAGTAAAACCAAATCTTGAATATTTACTAGCCGCCTCTAAATCATTTGACGTTCTGAGAGACGAACTTCATTTAGTTTCATCTGGGGTTGCGGGCATCTGCTTTAAATCTCTAACTACCGATGGTGTGGTGCACACCGACGAAGAGCTCGTTGCAATGCTGAAGATCAACCCAACAGCACTTTCGACTGACGAACTCGGCTTCAAGTGGATTGTCGAAGGAAATACTGATCCTGAAGCATTAGTTACGCAACTTCATAACAGTGCATCTGTACTTGAACAAAATGGCATTGGATCAAACATGCTCTGTGCGGTGTTTGCATTTAAGCCCCTAAACCCACCCGGTCAAGGATCGCTTCGAATGGTTTATCTCTTTAAGCGCGGAACGTATTACCCATTCTCGCCATCTGGCGAGGAGACGCGTGACAATGAATTCGAGCTTCGAGTGCAGTCTTTCTTAGGTGGAGCGTTGCCACTCGAACAAGACTTGTCAAAGTGGATGCCGCTCTGGGGACTACCAGTTAATTAGTAAATTAAGTATTAATTACTTAATAACTATTGGCACGTCTGACATTTCAGTGTGAATGTCAGGCAAGTATTTAAGAGCCCATTCGCGGTAGGCGAAGCCAACTGGAACAAGTGCATTTCCACTTTCGGTCAACTTGTAAGGGTTGCCACGTGAAGAAGCGTCGGGATTCAGATGTTCAATTAAACCAAACTCCCCCAAAACTTTTAGCCTTGAGGCCAAAATGTTTGTGGAGATTTTTTCAGCAGCTTCAAGGAACTCTGAATACGTACGTGTCCCATACATTGCGAGATCTCTAATAATGAGAAGTGACC
>CAIKVF010000022.1 GCA_903830745.1 uncultured Actinomycetes bacterium
ACGCAGAAACGCCAACGATTACGTCAGACTCATTTCGAACAGTAATGATTCGCCCACCCTTGCCGAAGTGCAGCAGCTGGTTTAAGAAGAACAAGTACAGACCACGCTTACGTAGTTTGGGACCAGGGGAGAGGTGGCAGAAGAACGGGTCATCCATGAATGCGCGCTGAGCAACCCAGCAAGCATCCTTTATCTCTTTTCTAGATAATGTTCGCTCATCAACGCGAAGGTTTGCCATTGGCTATGAAACAACCATTGTGGTGACATCGAGTGTCGTTAGGTCAGGTCCCATTACAACGAGTCCGCTGAACCCAGAAGCGAGTTCACGCCATTCGTGCTCTGTTTCTTTAGAAAATGGCGGCACGAAGTGCGTTAGAACAAGTGCCTTAACACCGCCACGCTGCGCGGTGTCTGCAGCTTGAGCCACGCTTGAGTGGTAATCGAGAATGTCTTGCAAGCGTGGATTGGGAATTGACTTAACCCAGTCATCACGAATAACTGTTTGTACGTACGCACTGGCACCTTTAACGAGTTCGTCGAGAGTTGCACAGGGCACCCCGTCACCACCGATGACAACGCTTTCGCCATCTTTTTCAATGCGGTAACCAATTGATGGATCAACTGGACGGTGGTCAGTTGCACCGGCGATGATTTCTTGATCACCAATAGTGAACTTGTCACCAGGTTGCACTTCTAGAACCTCGAGCTTTGGCGGTTCGTTTAGGTCAGCGTGATGTCCAATGCGGTAGCCAACGTCAGCCTGCAGCATCTCTCTCATTCCGTCAATGAACGCTTTAGTCCCCACCGGTCCCACAATCTTGAAATTCGTTCCAGATGGCGCCATCACCCACTGGGTCGTAATGACGTCGTTGAGGTCGCAAACGTGGTCGCTGTGAAGGTGGGTGAGTACAACTCCGTGCAACATCGCCGGAACTAGCTGTGCCTTGGCGAGTCGCATAACAACTCCTCGACCAGCATCGAAAAGAATGTTGGCAGTACCGGTTTGCACCAAAGTAGATGGACCTGCATTGTCAGGGTTTGGTATTGGAGAACCAGTGCCTAATAGAACTATTTTCATGTGACTCCTAAGGTTTAGTCGCCAGTATTCCACAGAAAAACTGTGCGATGATTTATGTATGGGCATGCGCGAAGAATGTAAACACTTCCAGAGCCGAACTTATAAGTCCGGTGAAGTGGCGAGGTTCTGCGTTCTTGGTAATGCACCCGATCAGCCGTGGTCTTGCCCGGAGAACTGCCTCACCTATGAGCGTCGCTTGGTTGATGTTGGCTGGTCACACGGGACGCTCGTTGACAAACCGGTTGCGAAACTTCCCGAGAACGACATCCCCGTAGAAGATCGACGTGAGATTCTCGACATGGCGAGTGAAATTGTAAATGCAGTTGCGCCAGAACTTATTGAAGAGCGTCGTCGCGAACTAGACGAGCAAGAAAAGAAAGATCGTCGTGGCTGGAAGTTCTGGCGGCGTTAGTCGCCGTTAAAGACTGCCGGGCGACGCTCGATGAAGGCTGTAAAAGCTTCCTTGAGGTCATTGCTGTTGATGTAGAGAGCATTCCAGTTCGCAACGAACTTAAGACCTTCCTCAATAGTTCGTCCGTCATTCGCATTCAGCACTGACTTTGTTCCTTGAACGGCGAGTGGAGAGTTCGCAGCGATTTCATTTGCGAGTTCATACGCAGCCGCAAGTACTGACTCGGCGTTAGGACCAGCAACTCGGTTAACAAGTCCAATGCGCTCAGCGTGTGCTGCATCAAAGTCTTTAGCGCTGTAAGCAAGTTCTGCAACGTGACCTGCGCTCACAATTTTTGGCAGACGTTGAAGGGTCCCAAGGTCAGCAACAATTGCAATCTTGGCTTCACGAACTGAGAAAATTGTGTCGCTTGAGCAAAGTCTGATGTCGCACG
>CAIKVF010000023.1 GCA_903830745.1 uncultured Actinomycetes bacterium
TATCGTCAGTTGTTGTTAGCCATGGGCCAATAGGTGAAAAATTCTCGTGTGACTTTCCGAGTGAGAACTGAGCCGGTGACCCAGCCATTTGAAGTTCGCGGTCACTGAGGTCGTTTCCGGTGCAGTAACCAGCAACACAGCAGAGAGCATCTTCTACAGAGATGTTGCGAACGCGCTTTCCGAACACAATTACTAGCTCTGCTTCCCAGTCAGTTGTTTCAGATGGAATCTTGAACGTTGAGTTAGCACCAGTAATAGATGATGGGAACTTTGTGAAGACCATTGGACGAGTTGGAAGCACGAGCTTCATCTCTTCTGCGTGCGTACGGTAGTTAAGTCCAATAGCGAAAATTTGCGAAGGTGTTTCAATAACTGGACCAAGGTCGTTGCGGCTCATGATCTCTTCGAGCGTTGCGACAGTTGTCGGTGCTGGGTCGGTGTCATAGAACCACTTCTTAAGAGCATCAAGGTTATTGATGGCCTTATCGACAGAACTAGAGAACGCACCGTTTGATGCTGTCTGGACGTCAATTAGTCCTTCTTCAGAAATAATTGTCGTGCGTCCGGCAACGTTGGCGAGTCTCATGGGTCCCTTTTGTTGGTAATGCGTGATTGACCAGTTTAGGACTTTTTCCGAGTACTAAAACCCCATTTGCCCTGCCAGTTATTTATCGAAATGTAAGTACAATTGATGTATAGGCCGGACTGAATAACTGGCGTTCGTAATAGAAGTAGTTGCGAAATCGTTGTACCTAGAGAGGGTGATTCCAACCAGTGGTTGGACACAACATGGAGAAGAAGGATCCCTTCGTCTTACGCCACCTCGCTGATGTTCAGCCTGAACTGTGGTGGCTCGACTCCGACCCATTAGAGCCAAAGTCTCACTCCGCACTCATTGGAGATGTTGGAGCTGACCTCTGCATTGTTGGAGCTGGCTACACCGGACTCTGGACAGCATTGCTCGCGAAAGAGCGCGACCCGAGTCGCGAAGTAGTCATAGTCGAGCAGTATGAAACCGGTGCCGGTGCCTCAGGGCGTAATGGTGGATTCTGTTCGTCATCACTCACGCACGGTTTTGGAAACGGAATGCACCGTTACGCAGACGAGATGAGAATCATTGAGCGACTTGGTCGAGAGAATCTTGACGAAATCGAAGAGACCGTCAAGCGTTATGGAATTGAATGTGACTGGGAGCGAACTGGTGAACTCAGCGTTGCCGTTGCTCCTTGGCAGTTTGAAGACATGGCTGAAGATGCTCGTCTTAGAAATGAGTTCGGTGACAACGTCGAAGTTCTTTCGAAAGAAGAAGTACAAAAGCGCATTCACTCTCCTATCTATGAAGGTGCATTGTTCGATGTTGATGGAACCGCACTTGTTGACCCTGCTCGACTCGTCTGGGGACTTGAAAAGGTTTGCTTATCGCTAGGCGTAAAGATCTTTGAGAACTCCAAGGTTGAGCGTCTAGAAGAGATTGATGGCGCTATCTGTGTACACACTCCTTACGGCGCTGTCACTGCTTCGAAGGTGGCGCTCGCAACGAATGTCTTTCCATCTCTTGTAAAGAAGGCACGTAAGTATGTAGTGCCGGTCTATGACTACCAGCTCGTTACTGAGCCACTGAACGAAGAACAGCTCAAGAGCATTGGCTGGGACGGTCATGAAGGCGTATCTGATGCTGGTAACCAGTTCCACTACTACCGCTTAACGAAGGACCACTCAATCTTGTGGGGTGGATACGACGCAATTTATAACTTCCGCGGCAAGGTTACGAGCGAACCTGAGTACAACGCTGAAACGTACGCAATGCTCGCAGAACACTTTTTAAAGACGTTCCCACAGCTTGCTGGAATTAAGTTCACCCACGCTTGGGGTGGAGTCATTGACACGTGCTCGAGGTTCTCACCATTCTGGGGAACAGCGCACGATGGAAATGTTGCCTACGTACTTGGATACACCGGACTCGGAGTTGGTTGTACGCGATTTGGTGCCAACACCATGCTCGACCTCTTAGACGGCTTAGAGACTGAACGTACACAGCTAACAATGGTGCGCAGAAAACCAATGCCATTTCCTCCGGAGCCATTTCGCTGGTTCTTTATTCGTCTAACGCAGTGGTCACTCAAGCGTGCAGACGAAAATGAAGGAAAGCGCAACCTTTGGCTTAAGACAATGGACCTCTTCGGCGTCGGGTTTGATTCCTAGGAATTAGTCGTCAGCGCTGGTGTGAGCTTCCATCAGACCAGAAATCATGTTCACAACAGTCGGATCCGTGAGGGTTGTCACGTCACCAAGTGAACGATGTTCGGCAACGTCTAGAAGAAGACGTCGCATGATCTTTCCTGATCTTGTTTTTGGAAGCTCCGGGGTCAAGATGATCTGGCGAGGCTTTGCGATTGGGCTAATAGTCTTTGAAACATGTTGACGTAACTGCTCAACAATTTCTGACTGATCATCTCCACCATCAAGCACTGACTGCTTCAGCGTTACGAAGGCAACAATTGCTTGTCCAGTTAGTTCGTCAGAGGCACCAACAACGGCCGCTTCAGCAACTGCGTGGTGACCTACGAGTGAGTGCTCAACTTCGGTCGTAGAAAGCCGGTGACCTGAAATGTTCATCACGTCGTCAATGCGCCCGAGCAACCACAGGTCGCCGTTCTCGTCCTTCTTTGCTCCGTCACCAGCAAAGTACTTGCCTGGGAACCGTGACCAGTACGTTGACTTAAAGCGTTCAGGGTCACCGTAGATGCCACGGGTCATTGATGGCCACGGAGTTGTGAGCACAAGGTAGCCACCTTCGCCGTTGCCAACTGAGTTGCCGTCATTATCAACAACATCAACTCCAATTCCAGGCAGAACTCGCATTGCAGCACCCGGCTTTGTTGCAGTAACTCCAGGCAGAGGCGCGATCATCATGGTTCCAGTCTCTGTTTGCCACCACGTGTCAACAATTGGGCATCTATTTGCACCAATGTTCTCTCGGTACCACATCCATGCTTCTGGGTTAATTGGTTCGCCAACAGTTCCAAGTAGTCGAAGACTAGAGAGATCACGAGACTTCGGTATTTCTTCTCCCCACTTCATCAGCATTCGAATGGTGGTTGGTGCGGTGTAGAGCACGGTGACTTTGTGCTTCTCAATAATCTTCCACCAGCGGTCTTTTCCACCCGAGTCTGGAAGTCCTTCGTACATCACCTGCGTCATTCCATTAATCAGTGGTCCATAGACAATGTAACTGTGACCGGTAATCCATCCAATGTCCGCTGCGGTCCAACTGACGTCGGTGTCGCGCTTCGCGTCAAGAACATTGAAATACGTTGTCGCAGCTCCTACAAGGTAACCAGCTGTTGTGTGATAAATCCCCTTGGGCTTTCCTGTGGTGCCACTCGTGTACATGATGAACATCGTGTGCTCAGCTTCAAATGACTCGGGCACGTGCATTTCATCTTGACGCTCAACAATCTCGTGCCACCAGTGATCTCTTCCTTCAACCCACTCAACATCTTGTCCAGTGCGCTTTACGACTAGTACTGCCTTAACGTTCGGACAAGACTGCAGCGCTTCATCAATTGCTGGTTTAAGTGGACTAATTGCTCCGCGTCTGAATGCGCCATCAGCAGTGACA
>CAIKVF010000024.1 GCA_903830745.1 uncultured Actinomycetes bacterium
GCAGGAGCAGGAGTTGTTTCTTCAATCTGTCCGTCACTACCTTCGCGCACCCAGCGCTCTTCAATTACTTGCTCACTGAGATCCGTGACACGAATTTCACGTGGACGACCGGCATCAAGTGCCGCTTCAATTGAAGCGCCAATGTCATCAGTGTGGATGTGGCAGTTATAGAGACCGTCGCCTCCAACAATCACAATGGAGTCACCAATACCCGACCACACTTCTCGAAAGGCCGACATCTTTGAATCATCAGCATCGAGCAGATACATAACTTCGTAGTGAAGATCGGCGATGTCACCTTCTTCGTGTGAAACAACTTGTTCATGAACGTTGACTTGGATTGATTCAGCTGGAGGGGCAATTGGAAGTTCGTCGCCAGCAATAACGTGACAGAACGCATCGAACAACAAGAGCAGTCCGGTGCCGCCCGAGTCAACGACTCCTGCTTGCTTTAGAACTGGTAGCTGCTCGGGTGTGAACGCCAGCGCAACTTGTCCTTCGTCTCTGGCACCTCTAACAACATCGCTCAGTGATCCAAGAGAACGTCGAGCACCAACTGCTCCGGCTCGTGCAATAGAAAGAATCGTTCCTTCAATAGGTCGAACAACTGCTTGGCGAGCAAGTACGTCAGCGTGCTCTAGCGACTCGACTACGAGTTCTGGAGTTATCTCACTCGCACTCGGAAATTTTTCAACAAGACCTCGAAGTAGTTGCGAAAGGATTACGCCTGAGTTTCCACGCGCGCCCATAAGTGAGCCATGAGAGATTGCCTTGCAAACTTGTTCAATGGTCGCGTCATCTTTCAACAGACCCAGCTCTGCGACCACTGACTCAATCGTCAGGGTCATGTTTGTTCCGGTGTCGCCGTCTGGGACGGGGTAAACATTTAGGCGGTTGATGACTTCCTTGTGCGAGCGCAAAAGCTCGCCAAACGTGGCAATAGTGGCGCGAAGGTCTTTAGCGGTCAGCACAGTGGACAAGGTCATTGCTAGCGATGCTACAATGGTCATTCGGTTTATACCGACCTCTGCAAGGGCAGCGGCCGGGAAAAAGGAGAAAGTTCATCATGGCATCAGTCTGCGAAATCTGCGGTAAGAAGCCGTCATTCGGCATGAACGTCTCTCACTCCCACCGTCGCACCAAGCGCCGTTGGAATCCAAACATCCAGCGCGTAAAGGCAATTGTTGGCGGAACACCTAAGCGTGTGAACGTCTGCACCGGTTGCCTACGTTCAGGAAAAATCACTAAGCCAGCTCGCCGTAAGGCCAACGCTTAATTCTCAACTCCTCAGAGTTGATGTTCCCAACCTTGTTTTTCAAAAGGGTGACCCTCTAACGTCCGCGACGCAGGGTCCGAAACAATCGTGCCAATAGAAATTGGTTCCCTCAGTCCGCGATCAAGAAATGTTGTACGCAACTTTTCAGGATCACTGGTGGTGATGAGAAGTTCGTAGTCTTCCCCGCCGCTAATCGCCTCTTGCAGTGTTGCGCCTACTGCGACTGGAATTTGAGTTACTGCAAAACCAACGTTGGAAGCAGTAGCCAAACGGTGAAGGTCGAGTCCAATGCCGTCACTGAGATCCATCATTGCGCTGGCGCCAGACTCTCTCGCTGCGACTCCTTCATCAAGTCGTGGAAGTGGTCGACACTGTGCTTGCACCAATTCGTCTTCAAGTGCAGCGCCGCCACGTCGAAGTCGAAGACCTGCGCTTGCTCTTCCGAGCACGCCAGTAACAAAAATCTCATCGCCACTACGAGCGCCTGTTCGAAGCACCGCTTGTGCGAGTGGCACTTCACCAAAAACGCTCACCGCGACTGAGATGTCAGAAGCGCTTGACAGGTCGCCACCAACAACGGGACAACCTGTGACCTCACTCGCAAGCGCAATGCCTCGGTGCAGTTGCTCGATGTCGACTCCGGGCGGAGCACTCACCGCCACCGTTAGCCCCCGGGGATGAGCTCCCATCGCGGCCAAATCTGAAAGTGCCGAGGTGACTGCCTTGAAGCCCAAATCTTCGAGTGAAAAAAGATCAATTTCTAGGTGAACTCCGTATACGGCAACATCCGTGGAAACCACTACTTGGCCTAAAAATGGGCTTAGTACGGCTGCGTCGTCGCCAATATGAATCTCCCCGGAAGGGATGTTGCGCCGACCAACGATTTGGGCGATACGCTCCAATACGTTGTCTTCACGAGCCTGGCCGTTTTCGGACGAAAAGGAACTCATGAAGGTAAACACCTGGGGGGGTGTCTTGGCTGCAAAGTTGCAGTCATGTGGAGAAGGGTTTTAACCATGACGTACCCAACTAATAACAAAAAACTCATCGCATGGGTTGAAGAGATCGCTGAACTCACTACACCCGATCGTATCCACTGGTGCGACGGGTCAGCAGAGGAATACGACCAATTGTGTCAACTTCTTGTTGATCAAGGAACGTTCACCAAGCTGTCACCCACCAAGCGACCTAATAGTTACTACGCAACCTCTGACCCGGGCGACGTTGCTCGCGTCGAAGACCGCACATTTATTTGCTCTGAAAAAGAAGTTGATGCTGGTCCGACTAACAACTGGATGGACCCATCAGAGATGCGCACAAAGCTAAAGGGCTTGTTCGCTGGTTCAATGAAGGGACGCACCATGTACGTGGTCCCCTTCTCAATGGGCCCACTCGGATCGAAGATTTCACACATTGGTGTTGAAATCACTGACTCCGCCTACGTTGCTGTTTCAATGCGCATCATGACTCGTATGGGACGCGGTGCCCTTGAGGTACTTGGCGACACTGGCGAATTTGTTCCTTGCTTGCACTCAGTTGGTTCACCTCTTGAAGCCGGACAAAAA
>CAIKVF010000025.1 GCA_903830745.1 uncultured Actinomycetes bacterium
ACGACTTCGACCCTCTACATGATTAGTAACAAAAAGCTGTGTAACAACAATTGTTGAGGTGTTAGCAAAAATCATGAAACCAATGGAGTGCACTGAGAGATGAAGATTGTTAACTACATAGAGGCTAAGACCAGCTTCTTGGGACCCGTACCCACCGAGCATCAGTACGAGTGACGCCAGTACGTACTTAATGAGTCTGCGGTCACGCAGAACTTCACCCCAGCCTTCCTCCTCTTGTTCTTTGGTCATTGAGGAGTCCTCTCTGCGACCGAACTTCCAGAGGGTGGCAAAAAGAATGCCGATAAGAAATGTCATCGCAGCATTCAGTAGATAAATGATGGAAAAAGTAAATGGATGGTGAAGATCAACAATGGTCGCCGAGATCAGTCCGCCCAGTCCTATGCCAAGGTTGACAAACATGAAGTTGAGCCCGAATGCACGCTGGCGATGTTCTTCGTCAATAAGTCTTGCGAGAAGCGTGCTGCCTGGTCCCCAGTAAGCCCCACCGGTGATAGTTAATAGAACGTCAGTGAGAATGACAACAGTTGTGGAATGCTCGAAAGCCCATATCGCTAATGCAACTGAATTCAGTGCGAACGCGGTCACGATGACTGGAACCGGACCAAGTTTGTCAACGAGACTTCCAATTAGTGGACTAAATAAGAGTCCCGCTACGGCTGTGAAGACGAGCAGCATGGATGCAAAGAGTACCGAGAAGTGACGCACATTGTGCAGATAAATAACAAAGAGTGAGAGCGTTAGACCGTTTCCAATACAGCTCAGAACGGTACAGAGGAAATACCTTTTGAGAGGCGCCGTTATTGCATTTCTGAAGTCTCTCGGGACCAGGGCATTCAATAAGGGCACAGCGCAAGGATAGTTACTCCTTGAGTGCCAATTCACAAGCAGATATTTATCTAATTCTGACTGACTTTTAACTTCAAATGCCGGTTACGCTATTTACGTACTGTTCTCTCAGCTACAGACCAGAAAGTTTTCGATGTCTATCAAGCAGCTACCGAACAGTAAAACTGATCTTCTTATTGAAATAGCTCCTGACGTTGAGCGTCTCTATAACCGCCACCTTGAAGCACCACGTCTTTGGTACCCACACGAACAAATCAATTGGGGACAGGGCCAAAACTTTGGTGAACATCCATGGCATGAAAATGACTACCCACTTTCAGCTGGTGTTCGTAGCTCTATCTACGTAAACCTCCTCACTGAGGACAATCTTCCTTATTACACAAACACGTTGCTCGGCCACGCTCCCAAGGGTCATCCAATTCGCGAATGGAACAAGCAGTGGACCATGGAAGAAAATCGTCACTCCATGGTCATGCGTGACTGGGTTCACATCACGCGTTGTATCGACCCAACGTTGCTTGAAGATGGCCGCCGAGTGCAGATGAAAAAGGGTGAAGTTCCTCAGCCTGAATCATTCGCCGATCTCATCACTTATGTTGCCTTCCAAGAGCGTGCTACCCAGATTGCTCACCGCAATACGGGTGCTCACTTGCCGAAGGACGACAAGATGGGGCGTAATGTTCTGGCACTAGTGGCTGGTGACGAAACTAAGCACTACCTCTTCTACCGCGACCTAGCTATGGCCGCTTTCGCTATTGACCCATCAGCAATGATGATCTCTGCAGCGAAGCAGGCTCAGGCGTTCGCAATGCCTGGAACTGGTATTCCGAG
>CAIKVF010000026.1 GCA_903830745.1 uncultured Actinomycetes bacterium
ACCCACTCACCCGTTCTCGGATGAGCAAACGCCAACGTCGTTGAGTGCAAGAAGAACCTGTCTTCGTGGAGACGCTTTTCGCGTCGGTGACCGTAGCGCGGATCATTAACCACCGGGTGGCCAATCGTCGCTAGGTGAACACGGATTTGGTGAGTGCGACCAGTGTCTAGTTGCAGGCGAAGCAGTGTCATTGCGTGCGGCTTATCAATTCGGGCCAGCACTTCGTACCCTGTACGCGCCGGACGTCCATCAGCTCGGACTGCCATGAGTGTTGGTGTGCGCGTTGAACGACCAATTGGTGCATCAACAACACCGCGTTCTTCAGCGACGTGCCCTTCCACCATCCCTAGATATGTGCGTTCCATTGATCGTTCTGCAAGTTGATCCGTCAAGTTCAAGTAACCCTCAGGTGTCTTTGCGACTACGAGTAGTCCTGAAGTTCCTTTGTCGAGGCGGTGAACAATTCCGGGGCGAAGTGGCTCACAAAGTCCTTCTTCACTCAGTAATTGAATCTGAGGATAGATCGCTAGTAGACCCGCCACCAACGTGCGATCACGCTGGCCAGCTCCTGGATGCACTACTTGTCCCGATGCTTTATTAATCACTGCAAAGTCTTCGTCGTCAAAAACAACGTCAACTTCGACGGTTGGATCTGCGGTAACGAATCCATCGTCAGGAGTTGGGAGAATCGCTAGTAAGTGCTCTCCCTCTTCAACTGACCTCGATGCTTTAAGAACAACTTTCTCGTTGATCTTTACTGCGCCACTTGTAAGCAGTTCAGATGCTTCAGAGCGAGATAGTCCAGTCAGCATGGAGAGCACTCGGTCAATGCGGATGCCGTCAAGAGACCCCGGAATTTCGAGGTCTAGCTGTTCGCCATCAAAGGGTTCTAATACTTCGTCGTCGCTCACTTGGTTAGCAACCGTTCTCCTCGTACTGCACAAACAAACAGAACAATGAACCCGGCGGTGATTGATGCGTCTGCGAGATTAAACACTGGGAAACCACCAAGGGCAATGAAGTCGGTCACTTCGTGTGGGGTCGCCGCTAGTCGGTCAATTACGTTTGCGATCCCGCCACCAATTAAGAGTCCGAAACCATAGGTTGGAGGGCCAAAAGAGGCACGTAGACCCACTACAAGTACTCCTAGTGCGATAAGCACGGTAATAAGAGTGGTCACAAGCGGTCCCGACTGATTGATTGAAAATGAAATACCTGAATTGAACTGCAGATGGAACCACACGCTGCCCGCAACGTGAACATCGTGGCCAGTAAGTGCTTGACGAGCCCACGCTTTAGAAACTGCATCAATTGCGGTGACGACTAACGCCACCACAATGACTGTGGGATTGACACCGAGCGCTAGACGCTTGCGCGGCACGTCACACAAGAAAAGACTGGAAGCTGAAATTGCAGACGAGGCTTCGAAATTGCTTCGTAGCATTCGTCGCATCGACCATAGCTACCGTCAGCAACTCTGCCTAGCGCAACATCAATTTCATCTACCTTCAAGCGAAGTGCGCTCGAGAAGTCCTTCAACTGGTCACGTTGAATGTCAGATGCAACACTGCTGCCGTCTTCATCGTCGTATTCCAAACGCTCACGGTCAACGAGCATCTCTTCAGCTTCAGCGTCAGCAATTTCAGTCTGACGAGTCGCTTCTCCACGA
>CAIKVF010000027.1 GCA_903830745.1 uncultured Actinomycetes bacterium
AAAAGCGAATTGAAGAACTTGGTGTGTCACCAATCGCGAAAGAATTGAGCGAAGCACAGTCCATTAGCTCAATTGACGAGTTTGCAGCATTTCTTGGAGCACAGTGGACCCGTGGAATGAGCGGCATCTTTGGTTCATTCATTTACGCCGACTTTAAAGACTCCACCACTCACATTGCTTACGTCAGCCAGTCCGGGATCAGTCTTCCTGACGAGAGTTACTACCGTGAAGCCGAGCACGAATCAGTTAGAACTGCATTTATTGCTCACATGACCAAAATGTTTGAGCTCGCTGGTATCGCAGACGCTGGCGGACACGCGAAAAGAGTCATGGAACTTGAAACCCAGATCGCGTCGTATCACTGGGACCGCGTAAAGCTTCGTGAAGCGGAACTTAACTACAACAAGATGTCATTTACTGAGCTGCAAGATCTCAGTGGAGCATTCAACTGGGAACTGTGGCTCGAAAAGAGTCAGATCCCTAGTGGCGCATTCGACACCCTCATTGTTCGCCAGCCCCCCTTCTTTGAGGGTCTCAGCACACTTATGTCGAACTTCAATGCTGCTGCGTGGCAGTCATGGTTGATGTGGAACATCATCAGCGAAGCAGCATCGTATTTATCAAGCGCATTTGTAGAAGAAAACTTTGACTTCTTTGGACGCACTCTTTCTGGCACACCTGAGATGAAAGAGCGCTGGCGTCGTGGAGGATCACTCGTCGAGGGATTCCTCGGCGAAGCAATTGGTGAGCTCTACGTAGAGAAGTACTTTCCACCAGCCGCTAAGCAACGTATGTTGCAACTCGTTGACAACCTCATGGTCGCTTACGAGCAGAGCATTACAGGCCTTGACTGGATGACTGAAGAGACTAAAGAGAAAGCACTCGTAAAGCTTTCGAAGTTTGTTCCAATGATTGGTTACCCCGACAAGTGGCGCGACTACTCAGCTCTTGAAATTAAAGCTGACGACCTCGTTGGTAATCTGCACGCGCTCGCAAAGTTCGAGCTCGACTACATGCTCGCCAAAATAGGAAAGCCAGTTGACCGCGACGAGTGGGGCATGACTCCACAGACGGTTAACGCGTATTACAACCCAGTAATGAACCGCATTGTCTTCCCTGCTGGAATTCTCCAAGCTCCTTTCTTTGACCTCGAAGCAGATGACGCCACTAACTACGGTGGCATCGGAGCCGTAATCGGCCACGAAGTCGGACACGGCTTTGATGACCAGGGCTCAAAGTATGACGGTGACGGAAACATCAATAACTGGTGGAGCGAAAAAGACCTCAGTGAATTTGAAAACCGCACCAAGTCACTCATTGATCAGTACGACGTTCTGCGTCCAGAAGCAGCGCCTGATGTTCACGTAAATGGTGCACTTACAATTGGAGAAAACATTGGTGACCTTGGTGGTCTCACCATTGCTTACAAGGCTTACAAGATTGCGCTCGAAGGCAAGAAGTCAGAAGTGCTCAGTGATCTAAGCGGCGAACAGCGACTCTTCTTTAACTGGGCACGAGTGTGGCGAGGAAAGTCTCGCCCTGATGAAGCGCGACGTCTCATCACAATCGACCCTCACTCGCCTGCTGAGTTCAGATGCAACCAGATCGTAAAAAATCTTGACGAATTCTGCGACGCATTCGGAGTTGTTGAAGGCGATGAACTCTTTATGCCTAAAGAAGAGCGCGTTCGTATTTGGTAGTTCTAGATGCGAAATGGCTGAGGGTTCGAAGGCAACTTCGGCACTCGCATTCGTGCAACAACGAACCACGGCTCAGGGCTCGGGTGCATGGCTTGGCATATACCCACATCACCAGCTACCGATAAGAAGATGAAGGCGTCTTCCATAGAAAACCCCCACTCATCAACGAGCAACCTCGCC
>CAIKVF010000028.1 GCA_903830745.1 uncultured Actinomycetes bacterium
ACGAGCGCCATCATTGCTTCTGTCACAACACCAAGTGCTGGAACAGCAGTTACGTCAGTACGTTCTTTGAATGAAACTGCAGTCTCACCAGTTGCAACATCGACTGTTTCAAGAACTGGTCGGTTAAGTGATGAAAGAGGCTTCATGGCGACTTTCGCAATAACTGGAGCTCCTGAAGTAATGCCACCTTCGAGTCCTCCGGCGTGGTCGCTCTTTCGCTTGTACCCACCACCTGATTCGTTTCCAGCGTCAACAGCGATTGCGTCGTGTGCAACGCTTCCGCGCTGTGATGCCTGCGCCATACCGTCACCGATTTCAACTGCCTTAACCGCTTGGATGCTCATAAGAGCGCCAGCAAGCAGTCCGTCCATCTTTCGGTCCCAGTGCACGTGGCTTCCAAGTCCAACTGGGCAACCGTAGGCAATGACTTCAACAATTCCACCGAGTGAGTCGCCTTCTTTTGCGGCGGCTTTGATTTCAGCGATCATTGCGTCTTCAGAAGATTTGTCAAAGCAACGAACTTCACTGTCGTCAACCTTGTCGAGGTCGCCAGGAAGTGGTCGAGCGTCACTTGGTGTTGCAACTGATCCAATGCGCACAACGTGGCTAAGGATGTCAATACCAATTGTTGAGAGAAGTGCTTTCGCAAATGATCCAGCGACTACACGTGCTGCAGTTTCTCGAGCGCTGGCGCGCTCAAGGACGTCACGTGCATCGTCGAATGAAAACTTCTGCATTCCAACGAGGTCAGCGTGACCAGGTCGAGGAGTCGTGAGCTTGTCGCTTGGTGTTCCAGGGGCAGCAGACATTTCCTGTTCCCACTTAGGCCATTCGGAATTAAGAATTTCTACGCACACTGGTGAACCGAGGGTGCGACCGTGGCGAACACCGGCGGTGATACGAATTTCATCGCGCTCAAAGCGCATGCGTGGTCCGCGTCCATAGCCGAGTCGGCGGCGAGCTAGTTCATCGCCGATTTTTTCCATTGAGACAGGAAGTCCGGCAGGAAGTCCCTCAATGATGACCGTTAAAGATGGGCCGTGGCTTTCGCCGGCTGTTAAGTAGCGCAACATTTAACAATTCTAGGGCAACGCCCTAGGGCCTATGACTCTTCTGAGTAGAAAGGGTTAACGCCCGAAGCATGGTCAGTTACGTCAATAACTTCGGTGAGCTCTGGAATTGCGTCGCGGAGCGTTGCTTCAATGCCCTGGGTGAGGGTCAAACGGCTCATTGAGCATCCCTGACATCCACCAGACATCTTGATGTAAGCAATTTTCTTGTCCTCGTCAAGCGCCACGAGGTCTGCACGACCACCGTGTGAGGCAATTGATGGGTTCACGTGCTGCTCAAGAACGCTGATAGCGAATGTTGCGGTTGGTCCTTCAAGACCGATTGAGAGAATGTCCGCGGGAACACCTGGGTTCAGTTCTTCAGACGTTGGGATGTTCGGGTTAACGAGAACAAGTCCGCCGCCGCCTTCAGTTGCGAATTCAAGACGACTTCCACGAAGACGCTCAATGCTCTTTTGTGGGATAACAATGCTCACACCGCCGTCAACACCAATGGCTGATCCTTCAGGTGCTTCGCTTAGTTCAGAGAAATAAAGGTCGTAGGCATAGCCCGCTCCACGAGTACCAGTGACCTCAACGTAGAGCCCCATAGTGTCGCCATCACCCTCAGCACTGAGTGCGTCGAGGACCACGTTACGGGCCTCATCGGTGAGCTTCAAGATATCAAAAGTTTCGACTGTAGTCATGAGAACCAGTCTAGAGGTGTCAGCCCTAGAGCGCTACGCCTACTAAGTTTTCCCTATGACTTCTATCCCTACAGACGCCCACGAGTGGTTCAGCTTTGAAGATGAGACCCGTAAGCGGATCTATATGTTCGACATCACATTTCTTGAAAGCAACTGGTCTTGCATCTTTGGTTCTGGTTGTAAAGGCGTGCTTGACGAAGACGCCAGCAAGCTCGTACAGGGTTGCTGCAGTTACGGTGCGCATTTCAGTGACGAAAAAGATCGCAAGCGCGTAGAAAAAGCAGCGAAGCGTCTTACTGATGACCAGTGGCAGTTCAAGTCCAAGGGCAAGAACGGAACGACAA
>CAIKVF010000029.1 GCA_903830745.1 uncultured Actinomycetes bacterium
ACCAGGTGAACGAACGAGCTGTGAAACAACCACACGCTCTGTTCCGTTAATAATGAATGTTCCTTGTTCGGTCATGATTGGGAAGTCACCCATGAACACGGTCTGCTCTTTAATTTCTCCAGTTTCAGAGTTCAAGAAACGTGCGTGAACGAAAATTGGCTGTGAGTAAGTAGTCGCGCGTTGGCGGCACTCTTCAACAGTGAACTTCGGTGGGCTCTTCAGATCCATGTCATCTGGATCAAACTCGAGCTCTAACGACAAGCGACCTGTGAAGTCACTGATTGGCGATATGGCTTCAAAAGCTTCACGCAATCCTTGCTTCATAAATAGGTCGAAGCTGTCGCGCTGAATCTCGAGCAGGTTCGGGAGAGGATATGCCTCACCCAACGCTGAGAAGTTAAAACGTACTGGGCTAAGGGACCGAGACGTCAACAGAAAATCCTCCATGTAAGTGGGTGGCGTGACCTTGACCAAATGACGATTCGCGTCAGGGGTTGACGAAATAGACAGAAGGACAGGGTCTTTCAATGCTAGTGGCGCAAGAGGTCAATGCGCAAGTGGCGCTCCTGAGGAGACGCTTCCGCGGGGCGGATGACTAAACCATAAGCACCCTGGGGCCCGAGGTCAAGCACCCTAGGCAAAGAAATCGCCCCGACTGGCGAACCAGTCGGGGCGATTTGCTTGAAAACGTTGGGTTACTTAACTTCAACCGTTGCGCCAGCAGCTTCAAGAGCAGCCTTTGCCTTGTCGGCGTCAGCCTTAGAAACCTTTTCGAGTACAGGCTTTGGAGCGCCGTCCACGAGGTCCTTAGCTTCCTTAAGACCGAGGTTAGTAAGGGTACGAACTTCCTTAATAACAGCAATCTTCTTGTCGCCGCCGCTAGTCAAGATGACGTCGTAGTCACTCTTCTCTTCAGCAGCTCCGCCAGCAGCAGCTCCGCCGCCAGCAGCAGCAGGTGCAGCAGCTGCAGCAGGTGCAGCAGCAGATACGCCGAACTTCTCTTCGAATTCCTTGAGTAGTTCGCTCAATTCGATTACAGAAAGTTCTGCAATTCCGTCGAGGATCTGATCCTTAGTCAATGTTCCAGCCATGGTGATTCCTTTCTTCGTTACGTTTTGTTACTGCGTTGATTTGTTATTCGGCCGGTTCGCTCGCGACTTCCTCGGAAGGAGCCTCGGTGGTTTCAGCTTCAGCAACAACTTCTAGAGCTGTTTCTTCAACTGCGACCTCCGCGACCTCTGCCGCGGCGTCGTCGCTCGCTGCCGGAGCAGCTTCCTCGACCCCGGCCGGAGTCTCGGCAGCCTCAACAACCTCTTCGACTACTGCAGCTGGCGCAGCAGCGCCACCCTTGGAGTCGATGAGGGCCGAGAGGCCGTAGGCGAAGTTTTGCGGCACGGCCTTGATGAGGCCAGCCATGGTGCGAAGTGGTGAAGCAATGAGTCCTGCAAGTTGTGCAAGAAGAACATCGCGACTTGGAAGGTCCGCAAGTGCAACAAGGTCACTTAATGAAAGTGCCTTACCGTCAAGAACACCACCCTTAATAATGAGCTTTGGTGATTCCTTTGCGAAGTCCTTAAGAGCCTTTGCTACTGCAGAGACGTCACCGTCAACGAATGCAATTGCGGTTGGTCCTACGAGGAACTCAGTCATTGGCTCAACTGATGTTCCAGTGATCGCACGACGAACGAGTGAGTTCTTGAAGACTTTGTAGTCTGCGCCAAGTCCGCGAAGCTGCTTACGCAACTGCTGGATCTCGGTAACGGTTAGTCCGCGGTATTCAGTAACGACAGCAGTTGATGTTGTTTCAACGCGGGCCTTTACTTCGTCGACTGTTTCGACCTTCTCGGGGCGAATCTTGCTCATACTGACTCCTTCACCGGATGCCGCCCGGTACGGGCCTCAACATCCAAGCGAACAAGTCGTACCCGAGGGCAACAACTCGAACTCCTCGTCGGGCGAATCTTTCGATTCTTTAAGTGGTTTCCCACACCGGATGTCTCTGGCGTTCTTAAAAAACTTTTTGCATAAACATCATGCAGGTACAACATCGTAGTGACGGGGCGGGTGCCCCGTCAAAACGTTATTAGGCGTTAGCCAAAACTTCTTCGTGTTCCTTCGTACGAGTTGGGTCGATCTTGACGCCAGGTCCCATAGTTGAAGAAATAGTGATGCTCATGATGTAGCGGCCCTTGGCACTAGCTGGCTTCACACGAGTCAGCTCGTCAACGACAGCCTGCACGTTGGCAATGAGGTCATCCTTTGAGAAGCTGACCTTTCCAACGCGTAGTTGAACGTTTCCAACTTTGTCGCAGCGATACTCAACACGTCCACCCTTGAATTCGCCAACTGCTTTAGCGACGTCCATGGTTACGGTTCCAGTCTTAGGGTTTGGCATAAGACCACGTGGTCCAAGTACTCGTCCAAGTCCACCAACCTGACCCATGAGGTCTGGAGTAGCGATGGCGATGTCGAAGTCGAGGAATCCACCAGCGACCTTGGCAACAAGGTCTTCAGCACCAACAAAGTCAGCGCCTGCGTCACGTGCTGCTTGCGCGTATTCACCAGCGGCGAATACAGCTACACGGTTGGTCTTACCAGTTCCCGAAGGAAGTGAAAGTGTTCCGCGAACGAGCTGCTCGGCTTTACGTGGGTCAACACCAAGGCGAACTGCAACTTCAACTGTTTCGTCGAACTTGGCAGTCGCAACTGCCTTTACCTTCTCAACAGCTTCAGCAATAGTGATGAGCTCTTCACGGTTTACCTGTGAAAGAGCGTTGATGTATTTCTTACCGTGCTTCATTATTTCTCCTATTGCCCTACTGAGATGCCCATAGAGCGAGCAGTTCCAGCGACTTGTAGCTTGGCCTGCTCGAGGTCATCAGTGTTGAGGTCCTTGAGCTTGGTCTTTGCGATTTCTTCGACTTGTGCCATGGTCACACTTGCGACAGTCTCACGACCTGCGGTGTGTGCACCCTTAGCGATTCCTGCAGCCTGGCGAAGAAGCACCGGTGTTGGAGGAGTCTTAAGTACGAATGAGAAAGAGCGGTCGTCGTAGATTGAGATGTCAACCGGGATAACCGTACCCTTCATTGATTCTGTCGCAGCGTTGTACTGCTTGCAGAACTCCATGGTTTGAATACCGTGGGGCCCTAGGGCTGTACCAACTGGCGGCGCAGGCGTTGCTCCGCCTGCTTCCAGCTGGATCTTTACTATTGCAACAACTTTTTTAGCCATGAGCTATTTCTCCTTATGCGATCTTTAGAGCTTCGTGACTTGAGTGAAGTCAAGTTCAACAGGTGTTTCACGACCGAAGATGTCAACAAGAACTTTGACCTTGAGCTGGTCTTCGTTGATCTCGGCGACGTGGCCAGAGAACGTTGCGAAAGGACCAGTCTTGATCTGCACTGTGTCGTTTACTTCGAATTCGTGCGTCGGAGCGCGACGCTTGGCGGTTGGCTGCTCAACACCTTCAACAATTGGGCGAATGATGTTGTCAACTTCACGGCGAGTTAGTGCAGTTGGGCGAGTCTTCTCAGCACCAACGAATCCAGTAACACCAGGAGTTGAACCAATCACGTAGAAAATTTCTGGATCTGGTTCGCAGCGAATGAGGAGGTAGCTAGGGAACATGCGCTTAGAAACAGTTACCTTTTTGCCAGCCTTGAATTCAGTGACATCTTCTTCTGGAAGGTAGATCTCGTAGATGCTCTCGGTGAGTTCACGGGACTTAACAATGTTGTTAAGTGCGCCAATCACCTTTTGTTCGTGACCAGCAAAGGTGTGCACGATGTACCAGCGACCTGGACGGTCAAAGGCGCTCTCGGCAATTGGATCTTCGTCTAGACCATCTTCAAGAATTGTGACGTCGAGAATCTCTTCTTCGATGACTACTTCTTCAATGTGGTTGATTTCGATGTCGCTCATGTGAGTGCCTTACTTCGTAAAGAGGAAATTGACGAATTTTGAGAATCCGTAGCCGAGGCCGAAAATAAGTGTTGCCATAAAAATCAGCACGAATAAAACAATCGTGGTGTAGTTAATAAGTTCTGGACGCGTTGGCCATGCGACTTGGCGCATTTCCTCACGGATCTCACGAATAAATTGTGCGGGCTTAGTGCGCTCACGACGACGACGCTGAACATCTTGCACTGAAGTGCGGCGTGACGAAGCAGCGCCATCGGCGTCTACCTGTCCTTGTCGCTGCATCATGCGCTTTTGTTCGCGGTTCATCTCACAACTCTCGTTACTTAACTTGTTACTGCTACCGAAGAAATCTTCGAGCAGGGCAGGAGGGACTCGAACCCCCAACCCTCGGTTTTGGAGACCGATGCTCTACCAATTGAGCCACTGCCCTTTGCGACTAGACCCAAAGCTTGGGTCAGGCCGTAAGGAAGATAAATCTTAACACCCTGTGAAGGGACTCTTTTTAGCGAGTTTCCTTGTGGACGGTGTGCTTGCGCTCCCATTGGCAATATTTGTTCATTTCAATGCGTTCACGGTCATTGACCTTGTTCTTCATTGTTATGTAATTACGGCGTTTGCACTCTTCGCAGGCCAATGTGACCTGGATGCGCTTTTCGTTCTTTGCCATCGTTCTCTCCTCTTTAAGTACTGCATTTAATGCCTGGACCGAAGCCCTGCCTAGTAGCGGCGGCGGGAGTCGAACCCGCGACACCACGATTATGAGCCGTGTGCTCTAACCACCTGAGCTACGCCGCTTGGCGAGCCCTCTGTCAGAATTGAACTGACGACCCCTTCCTTACCATGGAAGTGCTCTACCACTGAGCTAAGAGGGCAACACGTTAAAAAACACGCGAGAAGAGATGTTACTCCGAAAAAGGCCGAAATTTCCAACCGGCCTAGGAGTACCCTTAAGAGTCATGAGAACTCGCTTGGTTGAACTCGCCGATGCCCAGGCGCTACTTAACATCTACAACCCAGAAGTCGTTGAAACGACCGTAACTTTCGACCTCGTAGCTCGTACGTTTGAAGAGCAAGAAGAGTGGATCAAGGCCCACATGACAATTCACCCCTGCATTGTTGCGGTGAATGAAGAGGATGACCTCGGTGAAATCGGTGCTCGTGGGGAGAAAATCCTAGGTTTCGCCGTTGTATCGCCTTTTAGGGAGCGACCTGCCTACTTAACAACCGTTGAGAACTCTGTTTACGTACTTAGAGCTGCAAGAGGACGCGGCGTTGGCGAACAGCTTCTGCGTGACCTCATTGAAGGCGCCAAAGATTCTGGCTTTCATACATTGATTGCACGAATTGTTGGCGAGAACAGTGGGTCAATCAAACTTCACGAGAAGTGTGGATTCAAACTTGTTGGCACTGAAATCGAAGTTGGTCGCAAGCATGGTCTCTGGCTCGACGTTGTTGAGTATCAGTACGTTGTACCCGAACGACGCTAAGCGTCTAGTTCAATTTTCTTTTCTGGCCACGACCACTGTGTCCAGCGTCCCATTGGAACTACCAACATGCCAGCGACAAAGAGCACCGCTGCTGCGATGACGAGCGGATTGCTGTGAACAAGATCTGCAAGTAATTGTCTTCCGCCAGGAAGTCCAATGAATGGTCCGGTGATGGAGAGAAACAAAAGCCAGAAGTGTTCGCGACCTTTGTAACTCGCCGCCATAAGTACTAGTCCCCACACCAAGTACCACGGTTGAACAACTGGACCTAATTCAACAAACAAAACAAGCACAAGTGCGAGTGAACGAACCCATCCACGTTTCTCGCCGTGCAGCAATAGCCACACCATAAAACCAACAGCGCTAACGAGACCAATGAATCGCCAAACAGAAATTGTCGACGTGACACTTATTCCAGTTAAACCAACTGCGTGCAAAAGATTTCCAGTTGCCATTCCGAGTGCGGTCATAGGAGCTGCCCACGAGCGAACGGTTCCGTTCGATAATAAATTTTGCACCCAACCAAATCCGAATCCTGCGCACCAAGTCCATAGTCCCAACACCGCTGCAGTAATTACTCCGCTCTTCAAAATTGGTTTGATGCGTTCGCGAACTGATGCTTGTTCACCAAGCCACGTCCACGCAACGAACGCGAGTCCAATAGCTCCCGGCGCTTTTATCGCCGCCGCGCAGGCACAGAGGATTACCGCCCAGATCATTTGCTTTCGTACAGCGAACGCCACTCCGAGCACTAAGAACCCAGCCATCAGTCCGTCATTGTGAGCGCTACCGACAATTGTCAGAAGAACGAGTGGATTGAGAGCACTAAGAACAAACGCTTCGCCCGCGTCACGCTTAAGAGACCTTGCGAGCATTGCTGCGCCAATGCCAATCATGACAACGGCGATTACTTCTAACAGTCGCAGCCCAACAACTGTTGCTAACTGGTGGTGACGAGTGATCTTGTTAATCGTGCCGTCAATAAAAAGAAAGAACGGACCATATGGCGCTGGAGCATTACCCCACAAAGGATCCACTGGATTTACGTAAGGACTCGAGCCCATTGAGAACGGTCCGAGAATATAAGGACTTAAGTGGTGACTCGTCATTTCACCCTGCGCCGCGTAACTAAATACGTCTCGAGAAAACATTGGTGGAGACACAAGCATTGGTGTTGCCCACAACAGCAGCATCCACCAAAGTTTTTTTAGTGATGCACCCGGGTGCAACTTCATTACTTCAGCAAGACGTAGCCACACTCGCATAAGGAGAAAGAGTCCGCCGTACACAAGAACAATGGCGAACATGATTCTTGTTTCGCTTGGCGTACCAACTGCGCCTTGAGAAGGGTCACCAAAGAACCATGTGTTAGCCATGTTCAACTTGAACGGTGAATTTGTGAATGATCCTCCGGCGAGAACCATCGACATCGCACAGAAGCCAATAAGCGCTGGCTTCCACAAAAATGACCAGTCTTCAAATGGACCTGGCTGGAAACGACCTAGTGGGGTGTAGCGATGTTCAAGAACCTGAACACCTTGCTCAAATCGGCGCGCGAAACGT
>CAIKVF010000030.1 GCA_903830745.1 uncultured Actinomycetes bacterium
CGAGCGAGCAATGTATTCACAATGTTCGCAAAAAATAGTTGTGAACTTGGCCAGTTAGTAACTAACCCCCCGAGTGTGACTTCGTAGTGTCCGCTCGTCACTACCGCAATGACGAGCGTGAGTTTTGTACTAATAGTCGGAAGCGAAATCACCTTAATTCCTCCACGCGCCCATCCATTGACAAATGTAAGTGGTGTCCAGTTCGTTCCAGCCCACTCAGTAATTTTTGACCCGAGTAGTGCAGAAAGCAGAATCGATTCATTCGCTGCAACAAAACAACCACCGAACTTTGGTGAAGTCATTTCTTTAGTGTCACGCTTCACCATTGAGGTTTTGTCGTAGTACTGCGTTGTAGAAACAACCTCTAGCCCCCCGTAGGAAGTGCTTGAATACGCTTTAGACGTCACTTGGTATTTAGGCATTTGACCAGCAAGGCCAAACACACGATCTCTCTCGAGAGATACACCCATGCAACTTTGGAATTTTGATTCAATCGCGTACCACGCTGAAGTCTTTGAAACTTGTGTTGTTGATGTTGACGGAGACGATATAGCGCTTGAACCAAAGATGTACGAAAGCAGTGGAGAGGTCGCAATAGACGACCCGCTTGGGAGATCTTTCAGAGTCAGGTTGACCGCTTGCGTGTCCGCAATAATAGATGCCTTTGACGAGCCTCTATTGAGGTATGAACTTATTGTTCCCGCGAATGAAGCAGTGACGACAACCGCCACCGTTGCCAAAACTCCAAAGTGACGTTTGCGGCGAATGACTCGGCCACCTTGGGCGCTAATAATTTCACGAAGCGCATCAAAATCCTTCACTGATGTGTTTCTCCAGCAATAGCGAACAGAACTAATGGTCGCAAAAAGTGCAGCTTTGCGCTGAAAGCGAATCAATTGAACATTGGTCATTTCAGACCAAGGTGTTTGCCAAGCGACGTTTGGGTCACCTGCGAGTTGAGTAATGCCAGCTTCATCAATCAAGAGCGTCACCGGCGCTGTTGGACCATGTGGCACAAAACTTGGCTGAACCACCCATCCTTCGCTGCGTAGAGTCGTATTCATAACCTAGGTGTAACCGAACTAACGGTTGAGCTCTTCCGAAATTTCACGAGCGAAGTACGTCAAAATAAAATCAGCGCCAGCACGTCGAATTGCTGTTAATTGTTCTATCGCTACAGCAGTTCCATCAATCCATCCGTTAGCTGCTGCAGCTTTAATCATGGCGTATTCCCCACTTACGTGATATGCACACAATGGAACATCAAGTTCACGGCGAAGATCACTTAATACATCGAGGTACGTCATGGCAGGCTTAACCATCACAATGTCAGCGCCTTGTTCTACGTCTTGGCGAGCTTCGCGTAGTGATTCGCGACGGTTGCGGTAGTCCTGTTGGTACGAGCGACGGTTTCCACCACCAGCGATTTCAACACCAACTGCTTCACGAAAAGGACCGTAGAGGCCACTCGCGTATTTTGCTGAGTACGCGAGAATGACAATGTCATTAAATCCTGCACCATCAAGTGCAGACCTAATCGCTCCAACTTGACCGTCCATCATTCCGCTCGGTGCAACTACGTGTGCGCCTGCGCTGGCTTGAGCGATTGCAATTTTTCCATAGAGCTCAAGTGTCTTGTCGTTATCAACAGTTCCGTCAGTATTGAGCACTCCACAGTGTCCATGCGTGGTGTACTCATCAAGACAGAGATCAGCCATGATCACGATGTCATCTTTAAATTCAGCACGAAGTGAGCGGAGTGCGACTTGGCAGATACCGTTTGTATCAAATGCACCACTACCCTGCTCATCTTTTGATGAAGGCACGCCAAACAAAATGATGCTCGTCACACCAGCGCGCTGCAACGCTCTCACTTCTTCGTGCAACGACTCAATGGTGTGCTGGAACTGACCAGGTAAAGAAAGAATTGGCTTTGGGGCGCTAAGTCCTTCAGCGACAAAAAGTGGTGCGACAAAGTCCTTTGGACTCAGTGTTGTCTCAGAGACAAGCTCACGGAGTGCAGCTGTCGCGCGAAGGCGACGTGGACGTTCGGTAGGAAACACCCCTCTAGCCTATTGGTCTTAGCGAACAAGCTTTTTCGAGCGTAATTAGCGCAGAATTTCCAGCATTGGTGTGAGTGACTTACCCCAGCCAATTTTCACACGGTTGTGGTCATCGCGAATTTCTGACGCAGTTATTTCACCAGAGGCAATGACCCATGCGTCACTACGGACGTATGGTTTTGCAACTTTCCACGCCGAGGGAGCACCAATAATCACAACGTCTGCACTTGAAAGCTCGTCTCGCTGTTCTTGATCTAGTTCTGCACCAACTGTTTCGTAACACCAAACGCGATCAGTCGGGACTGCTTTTGAATTCAGTTCATCACTTAATTCATGTCGCATTTCTTTTGCACCAATAATGAGCACAGGACCGCTCGCAATGTGACTAGCTAATTCAGATGACATCGCAGAGGCTTCAACGTCAACTTCGTTACCGGTCTTTGTGATTGCACGAGACGTAGATGAGCCAACACTGTAAATCTTTACATCGCTCGAGCAATTAGCAAGGGCTGGTGAAACGTAACGGGCGCTTCGAGCACTCGTTACAACAAGACCAATGAACGCGCCGCAAGAATCTAGATTTTTTAGTTCAGTACTGAACGCGGTCTCATCACGGTAACTCGTAGTCGTGAGTGGAACTTCAACAACAGTGACACGCCTGGGAATCCACTTACGAAGTTCATCGTTCATTCCTGCTTCACGAGTAAGGACAACTTTCATCAACTATTTTTCCCATCCAGGAAGTGATGCGCCATTTTCTTTATCGCGTAGTTGAATGGCAATTTGCTTACCAAGTTCATCTGGATTCTTTCCAGTCATCGTTGCTCGAACACTTTTCGTACCATCGATTGCAATCATTACTGCACTGAGTGAAATCTGACCGTCACTCATTACGGCGTACGCACCAGCAGGGATTGAACACCCAGTTCCAAGTTCCGCAAGGAATGCACGCTCGGCTCGAACGCAGTCATAGGCAGTGATGTTGTTCAGTGAGGCAAGTGCCTCCAGCGATTCCTTGTCGTTATCTCGAGCTTCAAGTGCGAGCGCGCCCTGTCCAACCTGAGGAATGAACCATTCGGTATCGAGTCTTTCTGCGCTTAGTTGCTCTTGGCCCAATCGTTCAAGCGCTGCAGCAGCGGCAACGACGGCGTCAATTCCGTCACTTCCGGGTTTGGCGAGTCGTGTGGCCATGTTGCCGCGTAGTTCAACTATTCGAAGATCGGGACGTCGCTCGAGCAGCAATGCTGCTCTGCGAGGTGAGCCTGTGGCGACTGTGGCACCGGGGCCAAGTCCAGCGAGTGATTTACCTACAAGCACGTCGGCTGCGTCCCTGCGTTCAGGCACGCATGCAAGAAGTAGCCCATCTGGGCTAATGCTTGGAAGATCTTTAGCGCTATGCACCGCAATGTCAGCGTCGCCTCGAAGAAGTGCCAACTGAATTTCTACTGCGAACACCCCTCTACCGCCAAGTGACGCAAGCGACGCGGTTGTGTCCTTGTCGCCTGTTGTTTCAACAAGTACGAGTTCGCTCTGCATTCCAAGGTCGTGAAGTTTCTTTTGAATCAGTTCCGCTTGAATAAGAGCCAACGGCGAACGACGTGTCGCCAATCGAAAGGTCTTCACGTTATGAACTCCGTGGCGTTGTGACTGATGCAATACCAAGCGAGTGAAGTAGTCCTCCACCAAGTGGTCCAGTGCCGTTATTTAGGTGGTACATCAAAATTTGAAGTTCAATCGAGAAGTCAACGTAGTGAACAGCACATCCCAGTGGCACAGTGATTACTTGAGGCGCAAAGTTAAGGATTGCATGGATGCCCGCTTTTACAAATTTGTCAGCAACATCTTGTGCTGCTGAACCAGGAGTCGTAATTACTCCCACGGTTGCACCAATCATTGGCTCATTCATTGACTTCACTTGCTGGCCAGCAACGTATGTTCCAATCATCTCTGGAGATGAGTCGTAAATACCAACTAGGCGTGCACCACGGGTAAGAAAGTTTGATGAATTCACAAGTGCGTGACCCAAGTTCCCCATTCCAACAACAACTACGTCATAGCCAATGTCATGGCCTAGTGCTTCTGCAATACGTTCAATGAGTACTTGCACGTCGTAACCAGCACCTCTAGTTCCAAGAGATCCAAGTCCCGCCAGGTCGCGACGAACTGTTGTTGCAGTTACTCCAGCGAGCCCTCCAATTTGTTCTGAATCAATGTGTTGCAGTCCTCTATTTCGCCATCCTTCAGCAATTCGCTGATAAACGGGGAGACGAGAAATCGTTGGCTCGGAGAGCTTTTTATTTCTAAGTCGAGGCGTAG
>CAIKVF010000031.1 GCA_903830745.1 uncultured Actinomycetes bacterium
ATTTCGTTCCGGGACATGAGACACTAGATACATGGCGTCTGTTAAACCCCAGCGAGTAGAAACCACCAGTTCTCAGGTGCTCACTGACGATGCTGTTTCGACGATGCGGCCTTGGAACGTTCTGGTGTGGGACGACCCGGTGACTCCAATGAAAGTTGTTGAAGTTATCTTTAAGCGAATTTTTGGCTACCCCAACGCCAAGTGCACGCAGTTGATGCTAACTGTGCACAATGAAGGCAAAGCGGTTGTTTGGTCTGGTCAAAAAGATATCGCCGAAAGCTACTGCGTGAAATTACAAGTCGCAGGCCTACAGTCAACAATCGAGCAACCATGAGCAAGAACAAGATGTTCATCAAGCGTCGTGACGGTCGCATTGAAGTTCGACTTAATGATGCGGGGCGAGCCATTGTTTATGAAGCGTTCGGTCACGTTGTTGCAGCTGAGCGCGACCCTGAACACGACTGGCACCGCAGGCTGAATGCCCCAATTGATCCTTCGAGTGACGATGACAATCCACTCGCAATGTTGACTCGACAAAGTCAGATCTCTACGAACGCTGAACTCGCGTACATGACTCGTAACGAAGAGTTCATTAATGAACAAGAAGCGTGGGCTTGGCTCACCACTATGCAAATTGCTCTGCGTGAGACGGCAGCCTCTAAGGGAATTTTGAGTGATGAGAAATGGGAAAGTGCTGACGTCGCACTTCGTAACCAAATTCAAACACTGCAAGCATTTCTATTCGAACTAGCAGAGTGTTTCTAAAGCAAAACTCCCCGAGTTTCCTCGGGGAGTTTTCAGTGCGCCGGCCGGGACTTGAACCCGGAACCTGTTGATTAAGAGTCAAATGCTCTGCCAATTGAGCTACCGGCGCGTGACGAGTCTATACCGCCACGCGCTCGGTGAACTCCTTAGTTGTGCTGGATGGCCTTGACTTCTAGGAATTCTTCGAATCCGTATGTTCCTAGTTCGCGACCAATTCCTGACTGCTTGTATCCACCAAATGGAGCAACGATATTGAAAGCGCCACCGTTAATTTCCACTTGACCGGTACGAATCTTTCGAGCAACTTCGAATGCCTTCTCGTCAGTTGCAGCCCAAACTCCACCCGCAAGACCGTAGAGAGAGTCATTGGCAATAGCAATGGCTTCTTCTTCGGTGTCGTAAGGGATGATTGAAAGCACTGGTCCGAAGATTTCCTCTTGAGCAATGGTCATTGAGTTCTTCACGTCAGAGAAGATCGTTGGCATTACGTAGAAACCCTTAGAGAGCTCTTCAGGAACGTCAGTTCCTCCACAAATGAGTCGAGCTCCTTCGTCGATTCCCTTGTTGATGTAGTCACGTACGCGTTGCTGCTGGACAGCACTGATAAGTGGACCACAGAAGCTTGCGCCAGTGATTGGGTCAGCTGGTGTGAACGCTGCAGCGGTAGCAACAGCTACATCTTCAACTTCCTTCAACTTCGAGCGTGGAACAACCATGCGTGTAAGCGCTGAACAGGTCTGACCTGAGTTGAGGTAGGCCTTTCCAATTCCGTCAGCAACTGCCTTAGCAATGTCAGCGTCTTCGAGGATCACGTTTGCAGACTTGCCACCGAGCTCAAGCGAAACACGCTTAACCATCTGTGCTGCAATTTCCATAACGCGCTTTCCGGCACGAGTTGAACCAGTGAATGAAACCATGTCAGTCTTCGGGTGAGCAACGATTGCTTCTCCAACAACTGGGCCAACGCCTGTTACGAGGTTGAACACACCCTTTGGTAGTCCAACTTCGTGAATGATGTCAGCGAGAATGAATGCGTTGATTGGTGCAACTTCACTTGGCTTCAAGACAACGGTGCAACCTGCAGCGAGTGCAGCAGCAACCTTGTTCGCAATTTGGTGAAGTGGGTAGTTCCAAGGTGTGATTGCAGCAACAACACCTACTGGCTCGCGAACGAGTGTTGAAGTTCCAACTTCTTCTTCCCATACAAACTCTGAAGCACGCTGTGCGTTGTCAGCGAATGTGAATGTAGGAAGTCCAGCCTGGATGCCCTTGGCGAGCATGAGTGGCATTCCAACTTCGTTGGCAATGCACAGTGCAATGTCGTCTCCGCGTTCAGCAAGCTTTTCTGAGATGCGTGTGAGTAGTTCACCGCGCTCTTTAGGGCTTGTGTTTGCCCATGATGTGAATGCAGCGGCTGCCGCATCAACAGCAGCGTTTGCCTCTTCAACAGTTCCAGCAGGAATCGTTGCGTAGAGCTCACCTGTTCCAGAAGTTGTTACTTCGAGTGTTTCCTTAGACGAGGCCTTAACCCACTGTCCATTGATGTAGAACGAATCGCGAACGATTGTCATGTTTCCCCCTTAGACCTCGATTGAGGTGTGTAGCGAAAATCTACTCGGAGATTTGAGGGCCATGCCCTAGAAGAAAAAAAGCCCGTCGTCACCACATTTTCTGGTGACGACGGGCAATTCTTGGGGTGAGTGACGGGTCTCGAACCCGCGGCCTCCAGGACCACAACCTGGCGCTCTAACCAGCTGAGCTACACCCACCAAGACCTATAAGTATTACACAGCGCAAGAACTGGGTAAAAGGAAGGATTTATTTAACTACGATTGAGGGTGCGCCCCTGTAGCTCAACTGGATAGAGCATCGGAGTTCTAACCCGCAGGTTGCAAGTTCAAGTCTTGCCGGGGGCACTTAGGAAATTGTCAGTACTTTCACAAAGTGCTCACAGGGGCATTGCGTATCCTTTTATCGTGACACAACTTTCGAGCCAGGCGCAGATCTCGCGACTAATACATCGGTTCGGTTTTGGTCCGAAGCCGGGGGAGTTCGCGAAGTTAATGGCGGGCGGTCTCCAAAGCGCTCAGGCTTCGATTCTTGCGGTTCCTGCTGTCGATGCAGGGGTCGCAAATCTCGCTACACCAACGTTCGCAAAAATTGGTTCACTTGTTTCTAAGGCAGCGAAGTTCCAAGACGCGCTGCAGTACTACCAGCTGGTTTTTTGGTGGCTTGACCGAATGGTGCTTTCAGATAACGCGCTACCTGAGCGCATGACGTGGTTCTGGCATGGGCACTGGGCAACGGCAATCAGCAAAGTCAATTATGCAACTCCAATGTTGACGCAGAATCAAGTACTTCGACAAAATGCACTCGGCAGTTTCAATACCATGGCTCAGTCAATGATCAATGACTGCGCGCTGCAGTACTGGCTCGATGGTCAACAAAACTACGTGGCGGCGCCAAACGAAAACTTGTCACGCGAGTTCATGGAACTCTTCGCGCTTGGTGTTGGCAATTACTCGCAGGCCGACGTTACTGCACTCGCGAAATCGTTCACTGGCTACAAGATCACAGCGGCTTCATTAGAAGCAGGAGTGATTACGTACACTCCGAAAATTCACGACACGTCAACGGTTTCAATACTTGGCAACACTGGCGCGTATACGCCCCAAGACGCAACTGCGGTGCTCACTGCACAGAAGTCTTGTCAGGACTTCATTGCGCAACGACTCTGGTTCCGCTTTTACAATTCTTCTGCTCCACAGCCAGATAAAACACTGAGTGATGCTTTTGCTGCGAGAGACATTGGCGCTGCAGTGAAGGCACTCGTCTATCACCCAGCACTGAGTGACCCACTGCACGCGCAGGCAAAATCCCCCGTCGAGTGGTTGGTGAGTGCGTGTCGAGCCTTGAGCATTCAGCCATCCAAACTGCCAACGCAGTCAACAGTCTTCAGTGCGCTTGCACGAATGGGCAACACACCATTTAATCCACCAAATGTTGGGGGATGGCCACCTGATGAATTCTGGCTTGGTGCGGCACAAGCACAAGAGCGAATCAATCTCTCCAAGTACTTAGTAAGTAACGGTGACCTTTCTCCGATTTCTGTACTGCCCGCGAAGCAGCGTGTCGCAGCTGCTGCGATGTGGTTAGGAGTTGCAGGGTGGGGAGCAACAACACAGCAAGTTCTCACCAGTGCCCAAAGTGACCCTGCTCGACTTGCCTGGCTGGCGCTCAATGCACCGGAATACGTGGTGAACCAATGAGGTGCGAAGACTTCTCTCGCCGTGACTTTTTAAAGCTCACTGGAGCAGGCGCAATGGCTGCTTCAGTGCCGCTCAGTCTTTTTGACATCGCTGCAGCTGGCGCCGCAACGCCACTTCCGGCAAAGACCCCAATCGTTGTGTTGGTGACTCTCTACGGTGGGAACGATGGACTCAACACATTGGTTCCATACCTCGACTCAACGTATTACTCGTCACGTCCAGGAATTTCTGTTGACCAGTCAACTGTGCTTCCACTTGGTGACGGACTTGGATTTAATCCAGCAATGAAAAACTTCCAGTCATTATGGAACGCCAAGCAGTTAACAATTGTTCGTGGTGTCAGTTACCCCAACCCCAATCTCTCTCACTTTTCTTCAATGGCGATTTGGCAAACTGCTTCACCCGCAACCTCAGTTTCAACTGGGTGGATAGGAAGATGGCTAGATACGCAGCCACTTAATCCAATGCTCGCAGTATCAGTGGGCAACACAATGCCACCGGCCTTTGCTGGCGCGAAGCAAAGTGGATCGGTTATGCCAGCGACTGGATTTAAGTTGCCGACTGGAACAGCCCTCAGTCAGTTCAAATCATTGGGAGCTCAAACTTCTGGAGCATCACCAGTAACGCAGAGCGCCGCACTTTCGATTGCCAACTTGTATCAAATGGCTGGCACCGTTACTTCGGAGCTTGCGCTTGGTGCACCTAAGGCGCAGAACGCAGCACTTCAAAATGTTGGTAACACAAACCTCAACCCGCAACTTGACGCAGTGGCAACACTCATAAGCGCTGGTGCTCCAACTCGAGTTTGGGAAGTTTCGATTGGTGGCTTTGATACTCACGCCGATGAAGTGTCCACACAGAACGCACTTATTGGTGGCGTCACTGACTCGGTTGCTCGCTTCATGTCTCAAATTGCTGGTACAAAGCGAGCCAACGACGTAACAGTTGTTGTCTATACAGAATTCGGCCGTCGTGTAACTGCCAATGCAGCACTTGGCACCGACCATGGCACTTCAAACGCTGTCTACGTCGTGGGTAAATCAGGCGTAGGTGGATTCATTGGTGACGAGCCATCACTCACGCAGCTCGACACAAGTGGAAACATGCTCATGACAACAGACTTCAGAGACGTCTACGGATCAATTCTCGAAGACTTGTTAGCAACTCCAGTGGGGAAAATCATTCCTGGTTGGAAAACAAAACTTCCACTTTTTGCTTCAAAGTAAGTGACATTCGCCTTAGCGCTGCGTGAATTTGCGCGCCTAGTCTCTTCAGCATGCGTACAAAAACTCTCCTGGCCATGCTTTTGCTTAGTCTCACGTTTACTTCGAGCGCTGGAGCATCAAGCATTACGTGGTCGTGGAATGGCTCAGGTCAACTCGGGCATGTTGTTTCATGCATTGGGCAAGGATCACAAAAATCGGCCACGTCTTGTCAGTTCTTGGTTGGCAGCGTCCCCGGGACAGATGCTGTACGTGAAGTGTTTACGTTTACCAACCAGAGCTCATCACAACTTTGTTATGGAATAAGCACTAATACCTCATACATGTCGGGGCTTCACAGCGTCTGTGTCAAGCCTCATTCGTCAAAACAGTATGAGACCAGCGGCGCTGTCACAAACTTTCAACACGTTTCATTTGGTGTATTCATCACAAGCGGATCTCCATCGAAGCCAATTGGAGCAATTGCCTCGAATACGCTCTCAACTTTTTCAATTGCCTTGAATGAAAATCAGAGCAGTGCGTCGATGAGATTTAAAACATACGAACCCACATACTTTGCTGGATTTAAATTTTCGCACTTCACCCTGAGCGACACATCTCTTTGCGACGATGGTGCACTGAGAGTCTTCGCACTAGGTGGGTCAGGCACGTTTGCCAACTCGGCGCCTGGAATAAACATTTTTGAAAAAGCACTAGGAACGTGCACTGGACCACTTGAATTCAATACAAGTATTGCAACGCAGTTGGTGAATGGTCACCGGGCTCAGGTCTGGAGCAACTGTGCAGGTGTTGCATCTGGAAAATGTGGGGCAACTCAGGTAAAAGCGAATGGTGGACTGATTACGTGGAGCATTCCAGGTTCTGGAACTATGAAGGCAACCGTAGTGAGTGTTACTTCGTACAATCTTTCTCTCGCCACACTTTTATCAGTAGCTCGATCAATTCGCTGACCCTCTAATGGTCGGGAAGGGGGGATTCGAACCCCCGGCCTCCTGGTCCCAAACCAGGCGCGCTAACCAAGCTGCGCTACTTCCCGTGAACTGCAGACCTCCACGTTACACGCTGAAGATGACTCGCCTTGAAAGCGACCAGTCTCTAGGCTTCGAGGAGATCGATTGGAGAGCTGTGGCGTACGAGTGGATTACTGACTCACTTGAAGATTCGTGGACGCAAATTGAGCGTCTCGTGCGCCCTCTTGCCCCAGAGGAGTACAACGCACTCACTCCGTGCCCGGG
>CAIKVF010000032.1 GCA_903830745.1 uncultured Actinomycetes bacterium
CTAAGAAGGTCTTGGAGCTCTCACTTCGTGAAGCTCTTCAACTTGGTCACTCTTACATCGGAACTGAGCACATGTTGCTTGGACTTGTCCGTGAAGGCGACGGAGTAGCAGCACAGGTTCTTTCTGAACTCGGAGCTGACATGGCTCGTGTTCGCACGCAGGTCATCCAGATGATGTCTGGACAGACTGGCAAAGATGCTGGAACATCACAGGGCTCTTCAAGTCAGAAGTCTGGTGACGTTGATGCCCAAGGTGGATCAGCTGTACTTGATCAGTTCGGTCGCAACCTCACACAACTTGCTCGCGAAGGCAAGCTTGACCCACTCGTAGGACGCGAAAAAGAAGTTGAGCGCGTCATGCAGATTCTTTCTCGTCGTACCAAGAACAACCCAGTGCTCATTGGTGAGCCAGGTGTTGGTAAGACCGCAATCGTTGAAGGACTCGCACAGAAGATCGTTAGCAATAACGTTCCAGTGACGCTTGCTGACAAGCAGCTCTACACACTTGACCTTGGTGCACTCGTTGCAGGTAGCCGCTACCGCGGTGACTTTGAAGAGCGCCTCAAGAAAGTGTTGAAGGAAATTCGCACCCGTGGCGACATCATCTTGTTCATCGACGAAATTCACACACTCGTTGGCGCAGGTGCTGCAGAAGGCGCCATTGACGCCGCATCAATTTTGAAGCCAATGCTTGCTCGTGGAGAACTCCAGACTGTTGGAGCAACAACAATCGACGAGTACCGCAAGTACATTGAAAAAGATGCTGCACTTGAGCGTCGTTTCCAGCCAGTGAAGGTTGACCAACCTTCAGTTGCGATGACTATTGAAATTCTTAAGGGACTTCGTGAAGTGTACGAAGAGTTCCACGCCGTAAAGATCACCGACCAGGCACTTATTGCTGCTGCGAACTTGGCTGATCGCTACATTGCTGACCGCTTCCTTCCAGACAAGGCCATTGACCTTATTGACGAAGCTGGTAGTCGCCTACGTATTCGTCGCATGGACGCACCACCTGCCGCTAAGAAGATTGATGAAGACATCCTTCGTCTTCGTAGCGACAAAGAAGCAGCCATGGAGTCAGGCGCCCTCGAGCAGGCCAAGGCCCTCGAAGAGCAAGAGCGCGAGCTCGTTGCTAAGCGTGACGAACTTGATGCTGAAGTGAAGGCCGCAGGCGGTGCTTCATTCGACCTCGTAGACGAAGAAACAATCGCTGAAGTGCTTGCTGTGTGGACTGGAATTCCGGTGTACCGCCTTACCGAAGAAGAGACTTCAAAGCTTCTTCGCATGGAAGACGAACTACACAAGCGCATCATTGGCCAGAACGAAGCAATCATTGCTCTGAGCCGTGCCATCCGTCGTACTCGTGCCGGACTTAAGGACCCTAAGCGTCCTGGTGGATCATTTATCTTCCTTGGACCAACAGGTGTTGGTAAGACTGAGCTCGCAAAGACACTCGCTGAATTCTTGTTCGACGACCAAGACGCACTTATTCAACTCGACATGAGTGAATACATGGAGAAACACTCAGTGTCACGTCTCGTTGGATCTCCTCCGGGATATGTTGGATACGACGAGGGTGGACAGCTCACCGAAGCAGTACGTCGCAAGCCATTCTCTGTTGTTCTCTTTGACGAAGTTGAAAAGGCTCACCCTGACGTGTTCAACACGTTGCTTCAGATTCTTGAAGATGGTCGTCTCACTGACGCCCAAGGCCGCCAGGTTGACTTTAAGAACACGATTCTCATCATGACGTCAAACCTTGGAACTGCAGATCTCAGAAAGACCCTCGGTTTCTCTAAGGGTGATGACCTCGCAGGTCACGACCGCATGAAGGAAAAGGTCAACGACGCTCTTAAGAAGCACTTCCGTCCTGAGTTCCTTAACCGTATTGACGACACAATTGTCTTCCACGAACTCACCAAGGATGAAGTAATTCTCATTGCTGATCTCTTCATCAACCGTCTTCGTGACCAGCTCATCTTGCAGGGACTCGGACTTGAGCTTTCAGGTGCTGCACAGAACTTCCTCGCTGACAAGGGCTACGACCCAGAGCTTGGTGCACGACCACTTCGTCGCGCTATCCAGCACTTCATCGAAGACCCACTCTCAGAGAAGATCCTTTTCAAGGAGTTCACCGCAGGTCAGACCATCGTCATCGACGTCAAAGACGGCGCCGAAGGCCCTGAGTTGACCTTCGAAGGCATTGAAGGTCTTCCACCTTCTGTTGACCTCGAAAACCTTCAGCCGAACTCATAAGTGCTGCAATCACTGTGCTCGCAAGGGCTCAGAACGAAGAAGCCAAAAGTACGGTAGAATTGATAATCCCCAGACCGCCTTTTCGGTCTATTTCCTTTGAGGAGAACCACTTTCATGGCTGAGCGTAAGTACAAAAAGGGTGATCGTCTCGTTTATCCCCACCACGGTGCCTGCACTGTGGAGAAGATCGAGAAGATGACTGCCTTTGAAGTTCGCCAGGACTACCTCAAACTGAAGGTTGCTTACTCAGACCTCGTGCTTATGGTTCCTGTTGCTAACGCTGAATCTGTTGGACTTCGTGACGTCATCAACGACGAAGAAGTCGAAGAAGTATTTGCTGTGCTCCGCAAAAAGGAAGCACGCATGCCTACGAACTGGTCACGTCGATTCAAGAACCACTCAGAAAAGCTTCGCTCTGGTGACATCTACCAAGTTGCAGAAGTAGTTCGTAACTTGTCTATTCGTGACAAGGACAAGGGTCTTTCAGCAGGAGAGAAGCGCATGCTTACTCGTGCTCGCCAGATCCTGGTGTCCGAGTTGACCTTCGCGCTCAACGTCGACACTGAAGCGGCTGAAGAAAAGCTCGCCTCAGTTCTGCCGTAACCATGAGCGTCGCCTGCGTTGTAGTTGCGGGCGGAGCAGGATCACGCTTTGGTGGTCTTAAGCAATTCGCACAACTTGGTGGCGACACCGTTACTGGACACTCCATTCGTGCTGCTCGTTCTGTTGCATCACTTGTAGTCCTCGTCGCACCGCTTGGTCACACCGATGACAAACAGGGTGCCGACATTGTTGTCACTGGTGGAGCAACTCGTGCTGAGTCAGTTCGTGCAGGGCTTAGTGCATGTGGCGACGCAGAAATCATTGTTGTTCACGACGCCGCACGCCCACTCGCGTCTCCCGCACTATTTGCTGCGGTAGTTGGTGCCATTCGTGACGGTGCAGAAGCTTGTATCCCTGGTCTCGGAATTACTGACACCGTTAAGCGCATTGCACAGAGCAACGGCGAAGTCATTGTGAGCGAAACCATTGCTCGCGATGAACTTGTCACGGTGCAAACCCCTCAAGCCTTTCGCGGCGAAACACTGAAGCGCGCACACGCTTCAAAGAGTGACGCCACAGATGATGCTGGTCTCGTAGAAGCACTCGGAACACGTGTTGTTGTCGTGCTCGGTGAGCCTTCAAACATAAAGATCACTCACCCCGAGGACATTGCTCAAGCTGAACGAATTGCGGGGAGTGTTGTATGAGAATCGGACAAGGCATTGACGTTCACCGCTTCAGCGACGACCCATCTCGTGCGCTACTCATTGGTCTCGTAGAGATTCCAGGAGCCCCAGGACTGGCTGGTCACTCTGATGCAGACGTTGCCACTCACGCACTCTGTGATGCGCTCCTTGGTGCTGCAAACCTTGGTGACCTAGGTCGCCATTTTCCAGACACCGACGCATCTATTGCTGGCGTGTCGTCAAAAAGTCTTCTCGAACAGACGCTGAAACTAGTTAGCGACGCTGGGTACCGCTGTGCTTCTGGCGACATAACAATCATTGCTGAGCGTCCGAAGCTTGCTTCGTTCATGCCATCAATGTCTGAAGCACTGAGCGCAGTTGTAGGAACAGTTATTTCGGTGAAGGCAACCACCACAGAAGGACTCGGTGCGATTGGTCGCGCCGAGGGTATTGCTGCATCTGCAGTTGTTCTTATAGAGGAGAAGTAATGGCTCGTCCAGCCCCACGTCGTCCGGCCCCTAAGGGTCGCCCACCTCGCGGTGGTGGACCACGCAATACCAGCGCAGCTCCGAACACCGGAACACGTCGTAACCCAACACGTGAGAAGGAAGGACTTGGTGGCGAGCAAGTAGAAGGTCGCCAGGCTGTACTTGAACTCCTCAAAGCTCGTAGACGCACCATTCAAAAGATCTACGTTGCTGACCAGCAGGACTCTTCAGAAATCCTTGACGAAATTGAGCGCGAAGCGCAGCGTCAACGTGTTCCAATTCAGATCATTGCCATGGCACGACTCGACCGTGAAGCTCGCACTGAAGGCCACCAGGGTGTTGTTGCGTTCTGCAGTCGCCTTGACTCAGTGAGCCTTGATGTGCTTCTTGAACACAAGCACCCTTTCTTGCTGGTGTGTGACGGCGTTACTGACCCTCGCAACCTAGGAGCAATGCTTCGAAGTGCTGATGGCGCAGGTGTTACAGGTGTTGTTGTTCCTCGACACCGTGCGGCACGAATTTCTCCATCTGTCACCAAGACCGCAGCTGGCGCGATTGAGTACTTAACGTTTGCCGACGTTGGTGGTATTCCTGCAGCAATTGACCAAATGAACAAAGCCGGAGTCCTCACCGTGGGACTCGCTGGAGAGTCCAAAGACTCTATTTATGACCTCGACCTCGGGAGCATTCCAGTAGCGATTGTCGTTGGTGGAGAAGAAAAGGGTCTCGCTGCACTGACTAGGAAGCGCTGCCAAGCAGTTGTTTCAATTCCACAGCTAGGAAAGATCAGTTCATTAAATGCAAGCGTGGCTTTGTCTATTGCTGCATTTGAAGTTGCGCGTCAGCGCGCACTCAATAAGTAAACACTGCATTTAAATGTAGTTTCATCACATAGATTTTCGCGACCGTTGGGTTACGTTGCAATTTGGAAGACCAAGTTGGCACATAACGATCGGAAGTCAGATGAAGAATTCTCTTAAGGCTGTAGCTACATTTGTGATTGCACTGTCATCGTTGATTGTTGCAGCGCCTTCTGGTGCTGATACGCCTTCCTTCAACAATGCCCTTTTCTGTAACAACATTGTTGTGGATTCACCGTGCGCTGCATACACGCAGCAGACTGAGTTTGGCTCTGTTTCTTCGAGCTTCCCACTGAATTTATTTTCTACAATGCCTGCTGAATTTTCAAATCCTGGATACGTATTTGTAAATTGGATTCAGTACTCTTCAGGCGTACCAACGGGCACTTATTTTTCAGACGGGCAGACATACAACTTTGCAAGCAATTTACGTCTCTATGCAAATTGGCTGCCAAATAGTGTTGTATTTAATTCAAACGACTCTGCTAATTCAGTTTCATCGCAAAGCGGGAGCACCTCCGGCGTTAGATTAAATTCCGTTTCTTCGTTAGGAAGTGGATTTATTCGATCAGGATTTACATTCTCTGGTTGGGGATTGGCACCTAATTCAAGTAGCTCTACCTACGCAGACGGCGTCACTTACGATTTTTCAGCTTCACAATCTTCGATTCCTGGTGGACGTCTGCTTTACGCGGTGTGGACTGCAGTCGTTGTTCCAGTTGTTGTCTATCAGCCACCAATATTTAATTTCATGCTTACAGCAGGTATCGGTAGTGGACCAAATATTTCAACAAACAG
>CAIKVF010000033.1 GCA_903830745.1 uncultured Actinomycetes bacterium
AACAACGCAGATAGTTGAACTACTCAACTCGCTCCAATCAAGTGTTCCATGACGTCTCTAACTCTCACCGAGCCAGCAACATCATGTACCCGAAGAATACGACATCCCCCAGCGATTCCGATGGCGCTTGCTCCGAGTGACGGCTCTCGTCGCTCAGTAACGGGAAGGTCAAACATCACTCCGAGGAATGTTTTGTTTGATGAGGATAGAAGTAGGGGCGAACCGAGTGTTGCAAGTACTGAGGAGTCTCTGAGCAGTTGTAGCGACTGCGCCGCAGTTTTTCCAAGGTCGAGTCCCGCATCAATAATGATGCGGTCGTGTTCAATCCCCGCATCTAGTGCCCACTGTCGACGTTCCACGAGGAAATCCTTCACGGTCTCTGTGACATTGTCGTACTGCGGGTTTGGGTCTGCAACACGTGGCTTCAGTCGAATGTGTGTGGCTACAACACTGGCGTTTGCCACGGCTGCGACTTTTAAATACTCCGGGTCAGCGAAACCACTGATGTCGTTACCAACACTCGCCCCTTCAGCGAAACATGCCTTCGCCACTGATGCGCGCCATGTATCAATGCTTAAAGGAACATCAAAGCGTTTCTTTAACTCGCCAATGACTGGAACAACGCGCTCAAGCTCTTCGGCTTCGGTGACTTCGTCTCCGGGGCCGGCTTTCACGCCACCAACATCGAGGAGATCTGCCCCTTCAGTAACGAGTTGTTCTGCACGAGCGAAAAAAGCGTCCAGGTCATAGGTTGCCGCGGGACTGAAAAAAGAGTCTTTTGTTCGGTTGAGAATGCCCATAACTAGGGCACGAGATGTGACGTCGAAGCGAGTCTCGCCAAGGCGAAGGCTGATTGAATGGCCAGGTTTAAATACCTGCACTAGAGGGCCATTTTCGTGAACACGCTGGTCAGCCTAACGGTGTTGGCACCTGCTGGAAGGGTGCTCTGACGCTGTTATCCTCGGCGTCTATGGGAAATGACGTAATTGGAATAAATGCCGACAACGTCACTGCGTGGATGGCTGACAACGTAGGCGCTGTTGGCCCTCTCACTTTTGAACTTATTGCTGGTGGTCGCTCAAACCTCACCTACCGTGTCACTGACGCGACTGGAAAGCACTTCGCGCTTCGACGCCCGCCAACAAGTCACGTGCTGCCAACGGCGCACGACATGGTTCGAGAGCACACCATCATTACGGCACTTCATCCCCAGGGCATTCCAGTTGCCACACCACTCGGACTCTGCACCGATGAGGCAGTTAACGAGCGTCCTTTCTACGTAATGGAATTCGTCGAAGGCGCAATCCTTCGCGACAGAAAAGATGCTGAAAATGCATTCGATGTGCCAACTCGAGAAGTAATTGGTGCAAACCTTGCTTCAACACTTGTTCGTCTTCACGAAGTGGACATTGAAGAAGCTGGCCTCAGCAGTCTTGCTCGCCACGACGGATACATTGAGCGTCAATTAAAGCGCTGGCGCACACAGTTTGATCAAATGCAGGTTGAGGGATATGGACACGGCGGACTCGTCGAAGCTGTTGGTGCACAACTCGCAGCATCAATTCCGACCCAGCAACGCGTTTCAATCGTTCACGGTGACTACCGACTCGACAACACAGTCCTTGACGAACACGGTCGTGTGAAGGCAATCCTCGACTGGGAGATCTGCACCCTCGGTGACCCAATGGCTGACCTTGGTCTTCTTCTCGTGTACTGGTCAGAGCGCTCTGATGCATCCGCTGCACTCTTAGGTGCAGCTCCCACAACCGCCGACGGCTTTGCTAACCGTGCAGGAGTTCTAGAGGCGTACGCGAAGCACACGTCACTCGACGTGAGCCATGTTTCGTACTATCAAGCATTTGGTTACTGGAAACTTGCCTGCATTTTGCAGGGAGTCTTCGCTCGCTACAGTGCCGGAGCAACTGCAGGAGACACTGGCAGCGTGAGCGAATTCCCTACGCACATCACCATGCTGGCTGAACTTGCGAAGCAGACCTTGGAGCAAGGTTGATGGACGACGAAATCTACGACCGCATAATTTTTCTTGCTGACCCAGAACTAAACGAACCAGTTCTTGTTGTCTGCCTCGACGGATGGATTGACGCAGGAAGCGGTGCCAGCACCGCTCTCAGCACCATGCTCGACACCATTCACACCGAAGTGCTCGCGACCTTTGATACTGAGTTCTTTATTGATCAGCGTGCTCGTCGCCCAGTTGCTCGAATCATTGACGGCATCACCACTGAACTCACCTGGCCAGAGATTCAACTGCGCTACGGAAAAGATGGCGATGGCGCAGACATGCTGTTCCTTATTGGCCCAGAACCTGACTTTCACTGGAGTGACTTCATTGATGTGGTCACCGACGCTGCTGGGCGCTTTGATGTTCGCCTCGTAGTTGGACTTGGAGCATTCCCAGCCCCAACTCCTCACACTCGCCCAGTTCGAATCATTGGCACCGCTCCAATGGCGAGCGCGCACCTGTTGCCACTTGTTGGCACGGTTTCGGGGGAGCTCGAAGTTCCTGCTGGCATTAGTGCAGCACTAGAGCTTGGATTCGCTGAAGTAGACATGGACGTCATTACCCTCTGGGCACGTGTTCCTCACTACGTTGCTGGTATGCCCTACCCGCAGGCAGCAGCCGCTCTTATTGAAGGACTTGCACGCATTGGTGGACTCACCCTTGACGCCAGTCACCTTCGCGCCTCTGCCGACGAAGCTCGCCAGCGCGTTGATGATCTTGTAACGAACAACCCTGATCATTCCTCAATGGTTGAAGAGTTAGAAGAAGTTGCTGACGAGGTTGAAGGCACTTCACTTGGTGAAGAACTACCTAGCGGTGATGAACTGGCTGAAGAGCTCGAGCGCTTCTTGCGCGGCGAAGCGAGCTAAGCAGTTTCTACGTCTGCTTCTTCAATTCGAAGACCAAGTCCCAGCGCGTAGCCCTCAAGGTAGAGCTCACTGTCATCTTGACGAGGGTGTCGATTAGCAATTTCATAAAACGCCGGTGAGTGGTCCGCCACCTGCAAGTGCGCCAGTTCATGAACAAGTACTGCATCAATGACCCATTCTGGGCACTGGCGAAGTCGACTCGAAACTCGAATTTCTTTTGTTCCAGGTGAACACGATGCCCAGCGTGCTTGTTGATTAGTTACCCAGCGAACTGATACTGGCTCCACACCGTCGTTGTACTGGGCCGCAAGAAGACGTGCGCGCTCTTCGAGCATTCCGTCACCAGCAGCGACTTGTGGACGCTGCGTCAATAAGCGCTCAACGAGTTCATCAACAAATATCGTCCGGTCTTTTCCGCGAACGTTTGCTGGAATCTGAACAATGATGCGACTACCCGACCAGTGAGCAGTTCCAGTTTTCTTCCTGCGAGCAGAAGATTGAATCTCAACCTCAGGACGGTCAAAACGTGGTGGCTCAATAAGAACAGTTGTGTCACCGGTCTTAGAACTTTTTGCCATTAGATAATTATGTTCACCAAACGTGGTGGAACACAGACAATACGCTTTGGTGCAGCGCCACCCAGGGCACTGATTGTTTCTGGATCACTAAGTGCTGCTGCCTGAGCGTCGGCTTCGCTGACGCTTGGTGCAACGTTCACTCGTGACTTCACCTTGCCATTGATCTGAACAACCATGACAACCGTTTCTTCAACAGTGAGTGCAGGGTCAGCAACTGGCCAGCTCTGTAGGTGGACTGACTTCTCGCCCGGAAGTCGCTGTTCCCAAAGTTCTGCCGTGATGTGTGGCGCCATAGGAGCCAGCAACTTCAACATGATGTTGAGTGAGTCGTCAAGCGTTTCGCGGTGCGCGCCTTGGTCCGAACGAGCTTGCTTAGAAACCGTGTTGAGCAGTTCCATAAGTGCTGCAACTGCCGTGTTGTAGCTCCAACGCTCGAGGTCTGATGTGACTCGAACAATTGTGCGGTGAACTGCCTGCTTCACTGCGAGGTCAGTCTCGTCAAAGGTGTCGTGGAAGTTAACTTCGTCGTACTGACTGAGCCTCACTATGCGGTCAATAAACCTGGCACAGCCTTCAATAACGTCTTCAGTCTGCTCAGTCCAGTCAACATCATCGGCTGGTGGTCCAACAAAGAGGTGGAACAAACGAAGTCCGTCAGCACCCACGCGGTCGTAGTACTTCTCAGGTGCAATCAGGTTGCCCTTGGACTTAGACATCTTTGAGCCGTCGAGTCGAATCATTCCCTGGGTAAAGAGTCGCTTAAAAGGTTCGCGTGGAAGACCAGGTGCAATTCCTACGTCAACGAGAGCCTTTACGTAGAAGCGTGCGTAGAGCAAGTGCAAAATAGCGTGCTCGATGCCGCCAATGTACTGATCGACTGGCATCCACTTCTTAACTTGTTCAGGATCAAATGGCTTACCCGTAGTGAACGGATCAGCGAAACGAAGGAAGTACCAAGAAGAGTCAGTGAAGGTATCCATGGTGTCGGCTTCGCGTCGTGCCGGCCCGCCACAGTTGTGACAGGTAGTGTTTCTAAAACCTTCGTGCGTTGCGAGTGGCGACTGACCACTCTTATCCATGTTCACGTCGTCTGGCGCCACGACTGGAAGTTGTTCTGCGGGGACAGGCAACATTCCGCACTTGTCACAGTAAATAATTGGTATTGGACATCCCCAGAAACGCTGGCGAGAAACGAGCCAGTCACGAAGGCGGTAGTTGACCTTTACGAGTCCACTCGCCTTCTCTTCTAGAAACTTCGCAGCTGCCTTCTTCGCAGTTTCGACGTCCATTGCGTCCATGAACCCAGAGTTGATGTGAAGTCCATCGCCTGAGTACGCGCCACCCTCAAAGTCAGCTGGCGTTTCGATGGTTCGAACAATTGGAAGGCCGTGAACCTTAGCGAATGCGAAGTCGCGCTCATCTTCTGCAGGAACGGCCATGATCGCGCCAGTTCCGTAGGTTCCAAGTACGTAGTCAGCAACGTAGACCGGAACTTTTTCATTATTAAAAGGATTGATGACGTAACTACCGGTGAAAGCACCACGCTTGTCGAGTCCGGCTCCCGCATCTGAAGACGCGGTGCGCTCAAGTTCACTCGCGGCATTAGCGCGCTCTACCAGTGCCTGGACGTTTGCACGCTGGTCATCTGTTGTGAGTTCACCAAGTAGTGGATGCTCAGGAGCAACAACCGCGTACGTGACACCGAATCCAGTATCTGGGCGAGTTGTAAAGACGCGAAGTCCCTTAGAAGGGTCACTAGCAAGTGCGAGTTCAAACTCAACACCCTCAGATCTTCCAATCCAGTTTCGCTGCATTGTTTTAACGCGCTCTGGCCACTCAAGTGTGTCAATGTCGTTAAGAAGTTCTTCGGCGTAGTCGGTGATTTTAAAGAACCACTGCTCAAGATTCTTTCGCTCCACTAGGTCTCCCGAGCGGTCACACGTTCCATCAGCGTTTACTTGTTCGTTCGCGAGCACTGTTGCACATCCAGGACACCAGTTCACTGGTGCATTTGCGCGGTACGCGAGTCCGTTTTTGTAGAACTCAATAAAGATTGTCTGCGCCCACTTCATGTAATCAGGGTTGTGACTGAACACTTCACGGCGCCAGTCGTACACAGCACCGAGACGGTGAATCGAATTCTTCAGTTCCTTCATTCGCTCGTCAGTGAAGATACGAGGGTGCGACCCAGCCTTAATGGCAGCGTTCTCTGCCGGGAGGCCAAATGAGTCAAAACCCAGCGGCGAAAGGACAGCTTTTCCGAGCATGGTTTGGTAGCGAACTAATAGGTCGCCGAATGTGTAGTTACGGACGTGGCCCTGGTGCGCAGCTCCCGATGGGTACGGGTACATACAAAGTGCATAAAAGCGCTCGCGAGGGTCATCGTTGTCGACTTGGTAGGTGCCCTCGGTCAACCAGCGTTCTTGCCACTTGGACTCAACGTGGGTTACATCAAAGGGACGGGCCATTTATACATTCTAGGGAAATTTGGGAAGCAGCCTGACCTCAGGACAGATAGATTCATTTCATGAAACCAATTCACCCATACCTCGACAACACAGGACGCGATGACGTTATTGATGGCGGAACAAAAATGATCCCCATCAAAACCGAAAAGGGCACATTCAACGTCTGGACTAAGCGAACCGGAAACAATCCTGCTGTCAAAGTGTTAATCCTGCACGGTGGGCCTGGAGCTTCATGTGAATACCTTGAAGCATTTGACACAATTTTCCCTGGCGCTGGAGTTGAGTATTACTACTACGACCAGCTGGGCTCTTTTAGAAGTGACCAGCCAAACGAGCCATCACTCTGGGAACTCGACCGATTTGTTGAAGAAGTTGAGCAGGTGCGCATTGCGCTTGGGCTGGGCAAAGATAACTTCTTTATTCTGGGACAGTCATGGGGCGGAATTCTCGCAATTGAGTATGCACTCACGCACCAAGAACACCTAAAGGGAGTCATCATTTCAAACATGATGTCGAATTGTCTTGCGTACAACGAATACGCCGAGAACGTTCTGATGCCACAAATGGATCAAGAAATCTTGGCGAAGATTAAAGGTTTCGAAGCTCGCGGTGAAACTGATAACCCAGAATACGAAGAACTTTTGTTCGAGCACCACTACGTGTACCACGTGCTTCGTGCTCCCCTAGAAGAGTGGCCCAATAGTGTCATGCGAGGACTGAATCGAATCAACAAGGACATCTATGTTCCGCTGCAGGGACCGAGCGAACTTGGAATGAGCGGAAAGCTCCTCGACTGGAACCGCACCGAAGATTTGGCGAAGATCAATATTCCAGCACTTGTGATTAGTGCTGAGTACGACACAATGGACCCGGCGTACATGGAGAAGATGTCAAAAATTCTCCCGAAGGGTGAACTTGTCTACTGCCCTAACGGAAGTCACCTCGCAATGTATGACGACCGCGATGTCTACGCCAATGGACTACTTGCGTTCCTAGAAAAACACAAGTAGCGATTAGTGACCACGTGAACGCTTTTCCATGTAATCGGCGTAGCCAACGAGCTCTGGGTCAGCGGCAAACGCTGCAGCGAACTTCTCACGTGCCTTCGCGCGCTTTTCTGGGAAGTAATCAGTAGGCCAGAAGCCTTCGTGAGGTTCATACCCCTTTAGAACGTTACGAGAAACTGTCACTTTGTGGACTTCGTCAACGCCGTCCATCACACTCATTGTTGGTGCGCCCGCCCACATGGCTTGGAGTGGGGTGAGATCAGTAACACCAAGTGACCCAAGCACGTGAATTGCACGGTAGCAAACTTCACGCAGAACTTTGGCTGCGGTGTACTTGCACATGGCAATTTGTGTGCGAGCTTCTTGCGTGCTCGAGTTGTCAATTGTCCACGCGGTCCAGAGCACGAGTAGTCGCAACTGGGCAATTTCTGCGTAGGAGTCTGCAATTGCTGACTGCACCATTTGGTGCTCGGCAATTACCTTTCCATGACTTTCGCGGCTAAGTGCACGCTCACACATCATGTCAAAGGCGCGCTGGCACTGCGCAATGGCACGCATGGCGTGGTGAATACGGCCACCACCGAGTCGCCGCTGCGCCAAAACCTTGGCACCATCTTCTGGTCCGAGCAAGTGATCAAGTGGAATACGAACGTCTTTGTAAATAATGTGATTGTGAGTGCGTGGGTAGTCCTT
>CAIKVF010000034.1 GCA_903830745.1 uncultured Actinomycetes bacterium
AACTATTTCACCAATTGAAATGTCGTCGTGTACTTTCAGCGACTTGGCAAACAGCTCGTCTCTACGTGCGCAAAGTTTTGCCCTAAGCGATAAGCCCTTTACAGACCTGATTGTTTTAGAAGAAGTAGGCATTCCGAGAACAAGCCCCGTTGGTAGTTCGTGCAAAGCACCACGTAGCCAAATTGATGCGCCACTTGCTTCAATTGGAATTAATTCTGATGCAAGCCCAAGTTCTTTTGCGAGCTGCACCGCTTCAGGTCTGCGCGCTAAAAAACCATCAGCGCCAAGGTCAATAGTTCTGCCAGCGAACTCAGTTGATGCAAGCGCCCCACCAACGCGACTGCTCGCTTCAATGATTTCTACACGTGGTGTTGACTCATTTGGTCCAGCAACTCCACCCGTGAGCTCCCATGCAGCACTTAGTCCACTAATTCCTCCGCCGACAATGACGATGGAATCGCGTGGCATTTAGGCGTCCGCGTGTTGGACAACGTTGGCGAGAATTTCAACGAATTCTTTGTCAGCGTTTAGAGAGACAGTTCGCACGATGTTAAGGTCAACTTCCTTGGCTACACCCTGAGCTTCGATGTCGATGTCAAAGAGCACTTCAAGGTGATCTGAAACGAAACCAATGGGGCATGAAACTATGTCGGTAACGCCACTTGCTCGCTTGTCGCGCAGCACCTGCAAGATGTCAGGGCCAATCCATGGATCCGCAGTGCGCCCAGCAGACTGCCAGGCAATGTCCCACTCGGTTACTCCAGCAATTGCAGCAGCACGCTTGGCACTGTCTAGTAATTGATCTGGGTAGTTGTCACCATTAGCGAGGATTTTTTCTGGAAGCGAGTGAGCTGAGAAGAGGACTTCGGTGTTCTTTAGGTGATCAGCTGGAATCTTCGCTAATGCTTCATTAACGCGCTTGGCAATGAGCTCTAAAAATCCGGGGAATTCGTACCATTCACCAATTTCAATGAACTCAATTCCTTCGCCGAGGGTTTCTTTTGCACGCGTCATGTACTGCAGCGTGGACATTGAAGAAGAGTGTGGGGCTAGAACCAGCCCAATAACTTTTGTGAAGCCATCATCTTTAAAAGTCTGTGCAATCTCTTCGAGCATTGGTGGTTCGTACTTAGAGCCGAAGCGAACGTCGTATTTTCCTGGAGCCAGTTGCTCCAGTGCGTCACGAATACCGTTTACTTGCGCATCGGTGCGCTCATTAAGTGGTGAAGTTCCACCGATTGCGCTGTAGCGACGAACGAGGTCGGAAAGCAGCTCTGGTGTTGGTGGGCGACCGTGACGGATGCGGGTGTAATACGGCTCAATGTTTTCTGGTGTTGTGGGCGTGCCGTACGCCATGATTAGTACTCCGGTTTTCATCGCACTCCTGCTTTTCCTTCGTCGTGAACAACTTTCACCACGGCGCTCAATACGTCGGGGTCGGTTGATGGCAATACGCCATGACCAAGGTTAAAGATATGTCCGGCGTCTGTGCCCACGCGGGCGAGAACTTCACGCGCTGCTTGTACCCCAAGCTCAACACCACCGAGGCAGCGTGCCGGGTCAAGGTTTCCCTGTGACGGCTTTCCGGTTCGTCTGCGACCTTCGTCAAGGTCTACGTGCCAGTCAATACCAACCACGTTGCTGCCTGCAGTTGCCATTTGTCCAAGTAGCTCACCAGTGCCGACACCAAAAAGAATTGTCGGAACGTCCAGGTCAGCAATTCCTTCAAAGACCCGCTTGGTCGCAGGAAGCGCGAAGCGTTCGTACTCTGCGCGCGTCAGTGATCCAGCCCATGAATCAAATAGCTGCAGTGCACGTGCGCCGTGTTCGACTTGTGCGCGCAGGAACGAAACGGTGATGCCAACGAGGCGGTCCATCAACTTGTCAAAGAGTGCAGGCTGGGCGTGCATCATTGACTTGATGATGGCGAATTCACGCGTAGGTGCTCCTTCTACGAGGTAACTCGCCACAGTAAAGGGTGCACCAGCAAATCCAATGAGGGGAGTGTTGGTGCTCTTAAGTTCTTCCACAACTAAATCAACCGTGTCGGTGACGTGCTTGATGTCAGAAGGTGTTAGATCGCGAAGTCGCTCTAAGTCAGCTTCAGATTTAAATGTGTTCGCAATAACTGGACCACGACCGGGGACTATTTCAACCCCGAAATCAATCGCGTGGTACGGCACGACAATGTCGGAGAAAAGGATTGCACCGTCAACGCCGTAACGACGAACCGGCTGCATTGTTACTTCTGCTGCAATCTTTGGGTCAGCAATCGCGTCCAGGATTGAACCGGTGCCACGAATGGCTCGGTATTCAGGAAGTGAACGGCCCGCTTGACGCATGAACCAAACAGGTACGTGCTCAACACTTTCGCCACGACAGGCTCTAAGTAGTACTGGGTCGTTCACAGGTCTCCTTTTACTTCCTTCAATCTAGGCGCAGTAGCCAAATAATCACCAAAGTGGGGCTGGGTCAATGTTCCCCTAGAATTGATAAACCCAAATTTCGAGACTGTGAAAGAGGCCTTTGTGGCACACGAGCGCGAAATCGCCGAAGAGCAAGAGTTCTTAAACCTTGCACTCGTCGCGCTCGAACACATGCGTGAAGAAGCCATGACAATGCGTGACAACGCAGCAGTAGCGAACATGCGTGGAGCCGGAGACCTCGTAGAGCGTGATGTTGTTATGAGCACAGCTCTCACCAGGCTTGATCAGCTCGCAATTGGCGACCAGCCACTTTTCTTTGGTCGCATTGACTACGACGTCAACGATGAAGGAACTCGTGACGTGTATCACGTAGGTCGTCTCGCAGTTTCTGATGAACAATTGAACGCACTCGTAGTTGACTGGCGCGCTCCAGTTGCTGAAGCGTTCTACCGCGCGACCGGAGTTGAGTCACTCGGTCTCAGTCGCCGCCGACACGTTGCTATTCGCGGACATGAAGTTATTGGTGTTGAAGATGAATACTTCGCTGACGCCAACGGTGATCTCATGGTCCCTGAAGACGAAGCACGAAGCGCAACCCCCGAGGGACTCGTCGATGGTGGCATGGCACTCGGTGGTCCTGGCGCACTGCTCGCAGCACTAGGTCGTGCGCGAACTGGACGAATGGGCGACATCATTGCAACCATCCAAGGTGAGCAAGACCGCATTATTCGAAATCCACTCGCTGGGATTCTTCTTGTACAAGGTGGTCCTGGAACTGGAAAGACTGCAGTGGCGCTTCACCGTGCGGCCTACCTTCTCTTTACGCACCGCTCGACTCTTGAGCGCCAAGGTGTCTTAGTAGTTGGCCCAAACCCGCTCTTTCTTAATTACATTGAAAACGTTCTGCCTTCACTTGGCGAATCTGGAGTAACACTCGCCACAATTTCTGAATTAGTCACCAACGTTGAAGTTGGGGCACGTGAAAGCGAAGAGCTCGACCAGCTAAAGGGCGACATCCGAATGGTCAAAGTTCTTGCACGAGCACTTCGCACTCGCCAGCACCCACTTCGAGACGACGTCGAGATTCCAGTTGGCCGCGCAATTTTGAATCTCAAGGCAACGTGGAGCAAAGACATCGTTGAACGTGCACGCAGACGACCTGGGAATCACAACCAGCGCAGATCTGCAGTTGGACGCGAACTAGCGCTACGCATGGCAAATGAATATCACTCCAGGTTTGTAAAAAATAGTGATGAAGAAATTTCGCAAGTAAATGAACTCGCTGACGCCATTCGCGCCACGCAGCAATTCAAAATTGCACTGCAACGAATCTGGCCGCGTCTAACTGGTCAGGATCTACTCCACGACCTCTTTGGTGCCCCAGCGCTTATTCGCGCCGCTGCAAAAGACATCCTCAACGACGAAGAAATTGCAATGCTGCACCGTCCAAGGTCAGTGAACTTGGAAGATGTTCTTTGGACAAAGGCTGACGCGGCACTGATTGACGAAGCACGAATTCTTCTTGGACCTCGAAAGAAGCCACGTCCAAAGCCGAAACCTGGCGACTCAGGAATTCTTGACGGTGTTGACCTTGATGCCTACGCCGGAAACGTTCGACAAGCCGCACTTCGTGAAGCAGAGCGTCTAGCTCCTGCACAGAGTCAAGAACTCGACGAAGCCGAGTTCGTTACCTACGGTCACATTGTTGTTGATGAGGCCCAAGACCTCTCGCCAATGGAGCTGCGTGTTCTAAAGCGTCGAGACCTCACTGGTTCAATGACGATTGTCGGTGACATGGGTCAAGCAACAACAGCCGGATCTTCTGCGTCATGGAATGCGGTACTTGAAGTGTTAGAGCCGCGACGTGAACCTGCACGTGTCGACCTCACCGTGAGTTACCGAACACCTGAAGAAGTTCTCAATTTTGCAGAGCCAACACTTAAGGCTGCGTCTCCTGACCTCGAAGCGCCAAAACCAGTACGTCGTGCTGGTACTGAGCCGACTGTTGAAGTTGTTGCACAAAGTGAGTTCGCGGTGACGCTGAGTGCAGCGGTCAAGCGTGAATGTGAAAACGTACACCCGGGTCGCGTGGCCGTAATTGTGACGGGTCCACGTGTAGATGAAATTGTTTCGATTTTGAATGCAGCTGGACTTGACGCAATTGACCCTCGCGAGATGGAATCTCGTGGCCTAAGCGCAGACCTGGTGGTCCTCGCCG